>USHB01000057.1 GCA_900554395.1 uncultured Phascolarctobacterium sp. | reverse complement strand
GCCGCAGCCGCCGGTTCTTAAAGTTTTGTTGAGCATTGCTTTATTTACGGTAGTAATGTGTTTTTTCATCGTTCATTCCTCCAAAATCATTATTTATTTTATTTTACCGTGTTTTACTTAAATCCGCAAGCCTTATCGGCAAAAAAACAAACCGCCGAATACAACGCTTTTTAAATACCCTAAAAGATATGAGCGTTCCAGCTTACTTTTAAACTCTTCATCAGTCATATCGCCTTTAATTATAACGCGCCCTATTTCCATGGGATGATTGGTTACCCAGTTTTTATCAACGGCGCCGTTTTTATCTGTAACGGCATAATTATAGCCGTATTTTTGCGCGGCGGCAATTACGTCACTGTCATATTCACCGTTAGGATACGACAACAGCTGCACATAATACATATCAAACTCTTTCTTTAAAAAGAATTTGGAACTTGATAGTTCCCATGCAAAATATTTAGGGTCGATATCCGTAAGAATATTGTGGTTAATGGTATGCGAGCCTAAATCGTTGCCGGCTTTTATTAAGGCAGTAATTTCGTCATGCCCCATATAATTTGGCTTTCCTATTTTGCTTTGCACTATAAAAAACGAGGCATTAGCATTATACTTTTGCAGCAGCGGAAATACATTGGTGTAATTATCCATATAACCGTCATCAAAAGTAAGCACTACGCATTTGCCCATATCTTCATTGTTTTTAAAACCGGCAATCATTTGCTCCATGGAAAGCATACGGTAGCCGTTTGCCTGTAAATAGGCAAGCTGTTTTTCAAAAGCATCCGTACCAATGATTACTTCCGCAGGCCAGTCTCTGCTGCCACCGACTGAATGGTATTCCAATACCGGCACCGCATTCTGGCGGTAAGCTAAGTAACCGTCATGCAGCGGTTTATATGCCGCCGCTGCGGCAATTATCAGCACCGCCAGCAATATTTTAAGCCATTTACTCCTGATGATTTTCATTTATTCCAAGTCCCATCTCTTTTGCAATCTGCTGTAATTTTTTCAGCCTGTGGTTAAGCCCGGATTTTGTTATTTTGCCGCTCATAATACGTACCAGTTCAGCAAGCGAAGCATCCGGATGTTCAAGGCGCAGTTCTGCCGTTGCACGCAAAACATCCGGCAGTTTGCCAAAATAACCTATTTTTTCCAAATAACGTATGCTTTCAAGCTGTTCCACCGCCGCCTGCACCACTTTGTTCAAATTGGCGGTTTCACAGTTAACTACACGGTTTACGTTATTGCGCATTTCTTTTACAATGCGCACGTTTTCAAATTCCATCAGTGCATTGTGGGCGCCGATAACAGACAGAAAATCCGTAATGGCATTGCCCTCTTTGATATAAACAATATAATCGTTTTTACGGTCGGTAATTCTGGCAGGCAGCGAAAAACCATGCAGCACTTTTACAATGCTTCTGGCAAGTTCTTCGTTTTCCGTTACCAGTTCCAAATGATAATCGCTTGAAGGCTTGCTTACTGAGCCGCCCGCCATAAAGACACCGCGCAGAAACGCACGGCGGCAGCAGGATTTTGCCAATAGTTTATGGCGTTCCGCGGCATCGCTGTAAGGCAAAAGCTGCAGTTCGTGCAGCGCTTTACCGGCTTCTTTGGAGGGAATAACCCTCACCTGATAGCGGTTGTTCTTTTTTAACCTGCGCGAACGGGCTACCAGAACTTCCGTCTGCACATTGTAATTAGTTTTCAGCATTTGCAGCATTCTGCGCGCCAGAGCCGCATTTTCCGTAGAAAAATTAATGCCCATATTGCGCCCTTGCAGAATAACTGCGCCGCTCATACGCAAAAGTCCAAGCAGTTCTGCTTTTTCGCAGCATTTTTTTGCTACTTCTATTCTTGCCAGTTCGTTTTTAACTTCGTTTGAAAATGACATTGCTTACCCTTCTGCCGAAGATTTATTCTTCAGCTTGCGCATACTCTGGCGCATAAAAAAGTAATCGAAAAAGCGGAAGCCCTTGCCAAACAGACGCAGGCGGTAAATGAGCGATATAACCGCCTGAGCAAGTTTCTGCGGGTTGTGGCGCACCAAATCCTTATTGCTGATAAGGCTTTTAGGCACAACTTTAATGCCGAGCCGCTCAATCTTTTTAATATCCGGCGTAACCGGAATAGAGCCTTTTAACTGATACTGTGCAAGCTGCGTTTCCGTTACGTTCTGGTCGTTTACGATAACATAATCAAGGAACTGTTCGCCTGCGTGAGTAATCAGCGCCTGCACATGTTCAAACGCGCCATAGCCGTCAGTTTCACCGGGCTGCGTCATTACATTGCAGACATAAATTTTTACAGCATCGGAACGCAGTACAGCCTCGCGAATGCCTTCAACCATTAAATTCGGGATAACGCTTGTATACAGGCTGCCGGGGCCTAAAATAAGCACGTCAGCCTTCATAATGGCTTCAACCGCGCTTCCCGTTGCCTGTACGTCTGCCGGTTCTATGCCTACACGCAAAATGCGTTTATGCGCTTTCGGTATTTCCGATTCGCCTTCAATAAAAGTTCCATCCGTCATTTCAGCTTTTAAGCGGATATCGCTTAAAGTAGAAGGAATTACATTGCCGCGCACATTTAAAATCTGGCTGGTTGCGGCAAGCCCTGCTTCCATACTGCCTTCAGCTTCTGCCATGGCAGCAATGAACAAATTGCCGAAATTATGCCCCGCCAGCGGTGAACCGTCATTAAAACGGAACTGCATAATGCGTTCCATCATAGGTTCGCTGTCTGCCAGAGCAACAAGGCAGTTGCGCAAATCGCCCGGCGGAATGATGCCCATTTCCTTGCGCAGACGTCCGGACGAGCCACCGTCATCGGCAACGGTAACAACGGCATTGCAGTTGCTTGTAATATACTTCATGCCGCGCAAAAGCGTAGAAAGACCTGTGCCGCCGCCAATAACCGTAATGGCAGGGCCACGGCCGAGCTTGCGCTGCGTAAAAATCTTTTCCATAAGCGATGAGTTATTATCCGGCAATACCGCATCAACAACAGAACGGATTACGCGGCGTGTGGCATAAACCATAACAAAGCCGCCAACGCACAAAAACAAAAAACCGCCCAGCATTGAAACTGTATTGGAATATTTGCCGGTTGTTAAATAAGCCATGCGGAACATCAGTTCTTCCACATAACCCATAAACTGATAATTAAAAAACAATGCCAGCCCAAGCGCACAGCATAAAACGCCTACCGTAAACAAAAGCAGCCAGCGTTTTAAGTTCATGCCCGGGCACAGCCAGCTAATCCAGCCCATAAGCTACCTCCCTTAACGGTTTTTAAGCCTTAAATCGCGGTGGCTTAACAAAACTTTATAGCCTTCCTTGCGCAAATAAGCAGCAAGCCTGTTGGCAATATACACGCTACGGTGCTGCCCGCCGGTACAGCCAACGCTGATAACAAGCTGGCTTTTGCCTTCCGTTACATACTGCGGCAGCAGCAAATCCAAAAGTTCTTCTTCTTTTTGCAAAAACTGCTGAGTTTGCGGATAATGTTCAATGAACTTTGCAACTGGCTCATCATTGCCGGTTAAAGTACGCAAAGCATCTTCGTAAAACGGATTCGGCAAAAAGCGTACATCCAAAACCATATCGCTGTCAAGCGGCAGCCCATGTTTAAAACCGAAAGATTGCACCGTTACCGACATCTGTTCACAGGAACCGTTGATGCAGAACAGTTCGCGTATTTTATTTTTCAGCGCATCGGCCCGCATATCCGTGGTATCAATAATATATGTTGCACGGTCTTTTACTTTTTTTAGGCAACTGCGTTCATAGGCAATGCTTTCGCTTAAAGTACGCCCCTGCCCAAGCGGATGGCGGCGGCGTGTTTCCTTATAACGGCGTATAAGCGCCGCATCGGTAGCATCTAAAAATAAAAGTTCATAAGTATAACCGCTCATCTTAAGTCCGTCAAGTTCTTCTACAAACTTGTCAAACATGCGCCCGCCGCGGATATCTACAACAATGGCTGTATTGCGCGGCGCGGATGCCTGGCGGGAAAGTTCCGCAAATTTATTAATAAGTGCGGGCGGCATATTATCAACGCAAAAATAATTCATATCCTCAAGTGTACGGATGGTTTGCGTTTTTCCGGCGCCGCTCATACCGGTTATTATTAAAAATTTTGATTCTTCCATTATCATCACCGCCAAAACTTGCTGTGTATTATTTTTATTATACCACAAACAGGCAATAAAAATCGTTTGCAAAATAAAAAGCGCCCTGCAAAAGGGCGCCTGAAATGGAGGCTGTGTCAAAACGCGCAAGGGTCAGAAAAATCTGTTTTGCTGCCTGCGGCAATTTCCGCAAAAACTTCAAGCATTGCCTGTTCCAGCCTGCCGAGCATAGCTTCAATTTCCGCAGCAGTGCTGGCAAGCGGCGGCATAAAGATGATAACATCGCCGATATTGCGCACAATAAGCCCATATTTGCGCGCGGTCTGGCAAATGCCGCCTGCAATCAACAGTTCCGGTTTAAAGGGCACTTTTCTTTCTTTATCATACATCAGTTCAATGCCGGCCAGCATGCCGCACTGGCGTGCATTGCCGACATAAGGCATCTTGTTGAATTTTTCCATATATTTTTTTATTACTGCCATTTTTGGCTCAAGGCCTGCAATAACATTATCTTTGGCAAAAATTTCAAGCCCTGCAAGTCCCGCAGCACAAGCCAAGGGATTGCCGGTATAACTGTGTCCATGGTAGAAAGTTTTATATTCTTCCGGTTCTCCTAAAAAGGCGTTATAAATTTCATCTGTTACCATTGTGGCTCCAAGCGGCAGATAACCGCCGGTAATGCCTTTGGAAAGGCACATCATATCAGGCAGTACGCCTTCATGTTCGCAGGCAAACATTTTGCCTGTACGGCCAAAGCCGGTAGCAACTTCATCTACAATCAGCAAAACGTCATATTTTTTGGTTAAATCGCGCACGCCTTTAATATAGCCCTGCGGCTGCATCAGCATACCTGCCGCTGCCTGCACCAAAGGTTCTATAATCATTGCCGCAACTTTATCCGCATTAGCGGCAAGGTAGGTTTCCAGTTCATCAAGCAGGTAAGCCAAAAATTCCTGTTCGGTTTTAAAACCAAGATTGCTGTGATAAAAAGAAGGGCAGGTCATTTTTTTAGTAGCAAACAAAAGCGGTTTGTAAACTTTATGGAACACATCAATATTGCCGACGCTTACCGCACCGACAGTATCGCCATGATAAGAATCGCCTAAATTGATAAACTGCTGTTTTTCGGGTCTGCCTTTAAACTGCCAGTATTGAAAAGCAATTTTTACAGCAGCTTCAACAGCGGTGGAACCATCATCACTGTAAAAAACTTTGTTCAAACCGGCTGGAGTAATTTCAACCAGTTTTTCGGCAAATTCTGCCGAAGGCTGGTTAATAAGCCCCAAAAGCGTGGAATGGGAAATTTTATCAATCTGCGCTTTAACGGCATCGTCAATTTCCCTGCGGTGATGCCCGTGAATATTTACCCATAAACTGGATATGCCGTCATAATATTCGCGCCCTTCCGTATCGTATAATTTTACGCCTTCGCCGCGTTCAATAACAAGCTGCTGGTTTTCAACCCAGCCTTTCATTTGCGTAAACGGGTGCCAGATATATTTTTTGTCAAGTTCTTCCCACTTATTCATTTTCGCCATCTCCCAATAAATTATAAATGCGTGCCAAATCTATATTGGCGGCGGCAATTTTTCCTGCTTCCGTTAAATCTTTTCCATTTAACAGAAATTTATCCAAAACCGGCAGTTTGCCTAAAACAGGCAGCCCGGTAAGTTTTTCGTAATAATAAAGATTGCTGCGTTCCAACACACCGGCATGCGCTTCATCCCAGCCGTTTACAATAAAGCCAAGCACATTTAAACCTTCGTGCTGTGCGTAATACGCCGATAAAACGGCATGGTTTACATTGCCAAGCAGCGGTTTTACAACGATAATTACCGGAAGGTTCAGTGCCTTAAAAAAATCTTTTACCAAATAATCATCGGTAAGCGGCGCCGATATGCCGCCAACACCTTCCAATACCGTCAGTTCATGGGCGTTAATCATTTTGTGCGCCGCTTGTTCCATTACATTTTTATCAAGGCTGATGCCTGCAAGTTTACTTGCTTCCGCCGGAGCAAGCGCTGCTTCCAAAACGTACGGCACCACACTGCCGTGCTGTTCCATCCCCATGCCGGCGCCTTTCATTAACAGTTCAGCATCTTCTGAGATTAATTTTCCTTCTGCCGTGCGCACGCATCCGGATGCCGCAGGTTTAAATACGCCAACATCAAGCCCGTGGCGTTTAAACCCTGCCGCCAGGCAAGCACTGACCACTGTTTTGCCAAATTCCGTATCTGTTGCCGTTATGCCGATTGCTCTCATAATTATCCTTCTTTCGTCTGTGCGTTAAGCTGCCGCCATATTTTGCCCATTGCAGCGGCAGCAAATTCAATTTCCTGCGTGCTGTGCGCGGCAGTTACCGTTACACGCAGGCGGCTTGTTCCTTCCGGTACCGTTGGCGGGCGGATGCCTGAAATCAAAATGCCGGCGTTAAGCAATTCAGCCATAAATTTCATAGTTTTTTCTGTACTGCCAACCAGAACAGGTACTACCGGCGTTATGCCCGGCACAACTTCAAGCCCTTCTTCCGCAAGCAGCCTGCGCATCAGTGCCGCATTGGCTTTTAATTTGCCCAGATATTTCTCAGGATATTGCCGCAGCAGGCGCAGTGCTGCCAGTGCAGCTGCCGTTACCGTACCGGGCAGTGCCGTTGAAAAAATAAACGGACGTGATTTATTAATCAGATATTCTATAATAACGCTGTTTGCTGCCGCATAGCCACCTTCTGCCGCCAGAGCTTTGCTGAGCGTGCCAATCTGTATATCTACTTTGCCCTGTAAATTATAATGCGCCGCCGTGCCGCTGCCGTCTGCGCCGATAACGCCAACTGCGTGCGCATCGTCTACTATCAGGCAGGCATTATATTTTTCTTTTAAACGCACAAGTTCCGGCAAATTGGCAATATCGCCATCCATGCTGAACACGCCGTCCGTAATTATAAAACGCTCTCCCTGCACCGGCGCTACCATTAAAAGCCGCTCTAAATCCTGCATATCATTATGTTTATAAACCATAGTTTCAGCGCGGGCAATGCGGCAGCCATCAATAATGCTGGCGTGGTTCAATTCATCGCTGAATACTACATCCCCCGGTTTTACCAGTGCATACAGCACACCTAAATTCGCCATATAGCCAGTGTTGAACACCAACGCTCTTTCGGCATGCTTAAATTCTGCCAGTTCTTTTTCCAGTTCAGCCGTTTCAAAAACCGCGCCGGTTGTTAAACGGCTGCCCGTGCTGCCTGTGCCAAAATTTGCGGCTTGTGCTGCTGCCTGTTCAACTTCCGCTTCGTGCGTAAGCCCCAAATAATTGTTGCTGGCAAAAACAATGTATTCTTTGCCGTTTTCATCTTCCGCGCGTACTGCGGTTTTAAAACGCAGACCGTCTATTGTACGTTTCAGCCCTTTAGCGTAAGCATCGGCAAGTTCTTTTTCCAAGCGTTCTGTCAGCATGCCGGTACTCCTTCCGGTTTTATCATAACAACCTGTTCTTCAAGATAGTTAATCAGTTTTTGCATATCTGTTTCCGGGCGCACAAAAAATATTCTGCCGCCCACACCATTGCCACGTTCTTTCATTACAGGTATGCGGCGGTATCCGTAAAGCGGTGATGCCACATAACCGGTAACATAATTAGGGTCATCCGACCAGCAAAGTTCTGCCACCATACCGTCCGCACCGGCAACCTTGCTTGCCAGTACCAGCGCCTCACGCACATGGTCGCCTGTTAAGCCGCGCTGCTGCAAATATTCATCGTAACCGCGGCTGTTTACGCAGTCCATTTTGCTGGCACGCACACCGCGTTCGCCCATACCGTCAATACGCATGCCGCTCACACAGTCAACTACCATTGCCCCGCGCATGCTGTCGGTCAAACCATTTAACAATGCCAGCCCGCGTTCTGCCGCTTCAAGGCTTACGCCGGCACGCACAAGTTCATCAAGTGCCGCTTTATGCCCTTCTGCCGCAGTTACAGCCTTGCAGACACTAAAGGGCAGCAGCGGTTTATAAACAATTTCCTGCGGTTTTATTTCTTCAACTTTTAAGCTGATAAAATCAGCACAGCCGCGTTCATGTTCACGCGCACGGTGCAGCATTGTAAGCACAGCATAATCAAGCTGGTCACCGGACAAAATCCGTTCTGCACCGGATATATGCCTGCCGCCGCATTCATGCGCACCGCCCTGCGCCGAACGCATTTTTACACTGTAAAGCATTGTAACACCTCTTATAAAACAGGGTGCGTAACAGTGCGCCCCAAATCTTTAATCATCACTTTATCTGCTTCCGGGCTTCTGCCGCCGGTAGTTAAATACCCGCCAACCATAATGCCGTTCAGCCCGCCATTCAGCGCCAGGCACTGCAAATCGCGCAGGTTTGCTTCACGCCCGCCAGCTGTACGGATAAGCGCGTTAGGCAATACAAAGCGGAACACTGC
>USHB01000056.1 GCA_900554395.1 uncultured Phascolarctobacterium sp. | reverse complement strand
TAATTACATTCCACATGGGTAATGGGAAAAATAACATTGGCGTTCATCAGTTCCCACAGTTCCACGCCGGCAGCGCGCAGCCACGCCACACGCCCCATTTCAAACCAGCGGAAGTAGTTGCTGTGGTGCACAACGCCCATCATATCGGTTTCTACATAACGTACACGGTCACAAATGCTTACCATAAAAAACTCCTTATATTGCATAAATTTCAAATTCATCTTACAGATATTTTATTATACCACTGTTAAAATAGAGGCGCAAATAAATCTGTATATGCCAAAAACAAAAACCGCATAACTTACGGTTATACGGCTTTCTTTTAAACTTAAAATTTTGCAGAGAGAACCGTGTGCGCAAACAACGGCTCTTAATTCTCATTATAACAGGCAATAAACATTTCAAACCCTGCTGCCGCAGATTTCTGCAATTTTATCGGCAGCTTCTTTAACAAGCTGGCTCATCGGCTTGTTATCCATGCCGATAATTTCAAAATGGTTCTGCGTTACTGGCAAAAGCAGTTTGCGCGCACGGCTTTGCGCTACTGCCGCCGCCATTTGCGGCGTTATTTCGCCAAGCATGGAATTGGGCAGCACAATGCCGATAGGACCAACTATAACATCCGCCGTCTGCGCCGTTACGCACACCGCGTTTTCACCGGTTGCGCCGCGTTTAAGCCCTGCTTTGAGCATCGCCGCCGTTGCCAGAGCGTTAGTGCCAAGACCTATAAGTTCCGCATTGTCCGGCAGGCGCCCTACAACCTGGCTGATTACCTGCGCCATAAGCCCGCCGCCCATGCCGTCTATAAAAACAACTCTCATAATAACCTCCGTAAAAACTGCGCCATTTATTTTATCTTCATTATATCATATTTTAAACAGGCGTAAATTTTTTGTTAATTTTTAAGCCGCCGCTGTTGAATTTGTACCGTTTTTACTTCATAATAAAAGCAGGGCATCTCACTGAAAGGAGTGTTTACCATAGAAAATTTAGACGATATCAGAAACAAAAAAGGTTTTATCTGCGATATGGACGGCGTTATCTACCACGGCAACAAACTGCTGCCCGGCGTTAAGGAATTTGTAGACTGGCTGTACAAAGAAGATAAAAAGTTTTTATTTTTAACCAATTCCAGCGACCGCTCGCCGCGCGATTTGCAGCAAAAATTGCAGCGCATGGGGCTGGATATTGATGAAACCCATTTTTACACCAGTGCCCAGGCAACGGCACGCTTTTTAAAAAGCCAGCAGCCCGGGTGCAGCGCTTATGTTATGGGCGAAGCCGGTTTGATGAACGCTCTGTATGAAGAAGGCATTACCATGAATGACACCACACCGGATTATGTTGTTATCGGCGAACCCAAATCATACAATTACGAAATGATTATCAAAGCCGTAAAACTTATCCAAAACGGTGCCAAACTGGTTGCCACCAATTCCGATTTAACCGGTCCTACGGAAAACGGCATTATTCCCGCCTGCCGCGCTTTTGTTGCGCCGATTGAACTTGCCACCGGCAAAAACGCTTACTTTGTCGGCAAGCCAAACCCGCTGATGATGCGTACCGGCTTGAGACTGCTTGGCGTACACAGCGATGAAGCGGCAATGATTGGCGACCGCATGGATACCGACATTGTTGCTGGCATGGAAAGCGGCCTTGAAACCGTACTGGTGCTCAGCGGCGTAACCACCCGCGAAAACATGCAGGTATTTGCTTACCGCCCGCGCCACATTTTAAACGGCGTCGGCGATATTGTACCGAAAGCATAAACAATTTAAAACAGGCATATCAACCTTTTAAAGCAGAAGTTTTAACGGCTTCTGCTTTTTTATTTTTTCTGAAAATTTCTTCGGGGTAGCTACAAACTCGGTTGAATACTCGATTTTGTTATTATATAATGGACTTAATACCGGATAACTACCGGATTTTACGTTGCATGACAACGAAAAAAGGAGCATCGTTTTGATGGAATTAAAAACACCTCTTTATGATTGCCATGTTGTGGCCGGAGGAAAAATTGTGCCGTTTGCAGGTTACCTGCTGCCGGTGCAGTACACGGGCGTTATTAAAGAACACATGGCAGTACGCACTGCCTGCGGGCTTTTTGATGTTTCGCACATGGGCGAATTTTTAATTAAAGGCACAGATGCCCTTGCCAACGTGCAGAACCTTTTCTGCAACGATTTTGCCAACATGTATGACGGGCAGGTACGTTATAGCCCGATGTGCAATGAACGCGGCGGCATTGTTGACGATGTGCTTATTTACAAAGTAAACGGCGAAGAATACCTTTTGGTAGTTAACGCCGCCAACCGCCATAAAGATGCTGATTGGGTCAAGTTACATCTCCGCGGCAGCGCTGTTTTTGAAGATATTTCCGACAGCATTGCGCAGCTTGCCCTGCAAGGCCCCAAAGCCAAAGAAATTGCGGCTAAAGTTGTACCGGCAGAAGGCATCCCCACTAAATATTACAGCTTTGTTAAATATGTAGATGTTAAAGGCATCAAATGCCTTGTATCACGCACCGGCTATACCGGCGAATTCGGTTACGAATTTTACTGCGCCGCCGAAGACGGTCCCAAATTGTGGAACCTTCTGATGGAAGCAGGCGCTGAATACGGCCTTATTCCCTGCGGCCTCGGCGCACGCGATACATTGCGCCTTGAAGCAGCAATGCCTCTTTACGGCCACGAACTAACGGATGATATTACCCCGCTGGAAGCAGGGCTTGATTTCTTTGTCAAACTCGGCAAAGATAACTTTATCGGCATGGACGCCATTTTAGCCAAAGGCGACCCGAAAATTATCCGCGTGGGCTTAAAAATTACCGGTCGCGGCATTGCACGCGAACACTGCGATGTTTACAGCGGCGGCGAAAAAATAGGCGTTGTTACCAGCGGCACGCACTGCCCGTACCTTAACGCGCCGGTTGCTATGGCAATGGTGCCGGTTGATTACTCTGAACCCGGCACACAGCTGGAAGTTGACGTACGCGGTCGCAAAATTGCCGCCGAAGTTGTACCCCTTCCGTTCTACAAACGCTCTTAAAAATTAAACACATAAAACAAGGAGGATTTTATTATGAACATTCCCGAAAATCTCAGCTATACTAAATCTCACGAATGGGTAAAATTTGAAGATGACGGCAGCGTAACCGTAGGCCTGACCGATTATGCGCAAAACGAACTGGGCGACCTGGTATTTGTTAACCTGCCCATGCCCGGCGATACTTTCAGCACCGGCGATACCTTTGCCGATGTAGAATCCGTAAAAGCAGTTTCTGACGTATACTGCCCCGTTACCGGCACGGTTGCCGAAGTTAACGAAGAACTGGCAGACGCACCGCAGGCAATTAACGAAGCTCCCTATGATGCCTGGATTGCCCGCTTCGATACCATTACCGACCAGGAAGATTTGCTGACCGCCGAAGAATACGCAGCATTTGTAGAATCCGAACAAAAATAAGGGAGGTCTGCTTATGGGAAGCTACATTCCTTCTACCAAAGAAGAACGGCAGGCGATGCTTGCCGAAGCAGGATATGACAGTATCCGCAGCCTTTTTAAAGACGTGCCGGACGAAGTTTACCTTGATAAACCGCTGAACCTGCCCGCAGGCATGAGCGAAATGCAGGTACGCGCAAAAATGCAGAAACTTGCCGCCAAAAACACTGTTTTCAGCACCATACTGCGCGGCGCCGGTGCATATGACCACTACATCCCTTCCATAGTTAAATATATTACCTCCAAAGAAGAATTTGTAACCAGTTACACGCCCTATCAGGCAGAAATGAGCCAGGGCATTCTGCAATCAATCTTTGAATACCAGACCATGATTTGCACTTTAACCGGCATGGATACCGCCAACGCTTCTGTATACGACGGTGCCTCCGCTGCGGCGGAAGCCATTGCCATGTGCCGCGACCGCAAACGCACTGTAGCACTGGTAAGCGCTGCGGCCAACCCCGACGTTATCGCCACCATGCAAACCTACTGCTACGGCGCTAACGCAGAGCTGCGCCTTATTCCTGCCAAAGACGGCAAAACAGACATGGACGCCTTAAAAGAAATGCTGACGCCGGAAGTTTGCTGCGTTTATGTACAGCAGCCCAACTTTTACGGCCAGTTTGAAAACGCAGAAGAAATCGCGGAAATCACCCATGCAGGCGGCGCCAAATATATTATGGGCGTAAACCCCATAGCGCTTGCGCTGATGAAAACCCCTGCCGAATGCGGTGCTGATATTGCCGTTGGCGAAGGACAGCCTTTAGGTTTGCCTTTAGGCTTCGGCGGTCCTTACCTTGGTTTTATGGCAGCCAATGCCGCCATGACGCGCAAACTGCCGGGACGTATTGTAGGCGAAACCGTAGATGCGGAAGGCAACCGCGCCTATGTACTTACTTTGCAGGCACGCGAACAGCATATCCGCCGCGAGAAAGCCAGCAGCAACATTTGCTCTAACGAAGCGCTGTGCGCATTAACGGCAGCAGTTTACCTTGCCACCGTCGGTCCTAAAGGCTTAAAACAGGCAGCAACGCTCTGCCTCAGCAAAGCGCATTATCTGGCGCAGGAACTTTGCAAAATCGAAGGCGTAAAACTTGTTTATACAGGCGAATTTTTCCACGAATTTGTTACCACCCTGCCCAAGCAGGATGAAGTTTTGGCAGCCCTTGCCAAAGAAGGCATCCTCGGAGGCCTGCCGGTTAAAGAAGGCGTGCTGTGGTGCGTAACCGAAAAAGCAGGCAAGGAAACTTTGGATAAAGTTGCTGCCATTGTCAGGGAGGTGTGCGCTTAATGGAACTGTTATTTGAAAGAAGCATGCCCGGACACGGCTGCGATATTTTTCCGGAATGTGACGTGCCTGTAACCGGACTTTCCGCAAACCTCTGCCGCCAGGCAGATTTGCCGCTGCCGGAACTTTCCGAAACGGAAATCAGCCGCCATTACACGGCGCTTGCCAAACGCGCCCATGGCGTTAACAACGGCTTTTATCCGCTTGGAAGCTGCACCATGAAATACAACCCACGCATTAATGATGAAATGGCAGCACTGCCGGGCTTTGCCACCATCCACCCGCTGCAGCCCAAAGAGACCGTACAGGGCTGCCTTGATGCGCTTGAACTTCTGGATAAATACCTGTGCGAAATTACCGGCATGGATAAAATGGGCTTTCAGCCTGCCGCCGGTGCGCACGGTGAATTTACCGGCTTACTTTTAATTAAAAAATATCACGAAGCACATGGCGATACCAAACGCACCAAAATCATCGTACCGGACAGCGCTCACGGCACTAATCCCGCCAGCGCGGCAATGGCAGGTTTTACTACTGTTAACGTGCCTTCCGGTGCAGACGGCTGCGTTGACCTTGATGCACTGCGCGCCGCTGTTGACGATACCACGGCAGGGCTGATGCTTACCAACCCCAACACCGTCGGCCTGTTTGACAGCAATATTCTTGAAATTACCAATATCATCCACGAAGCAGGCGGCCTGTGCTATTATGACGGCGCTAACCTTAACGCTGTTATGGGCATTGCCCGCCCCGGTGATATGGGCTTTGACGTTGTACACCTCAACCTGCACAAAACCTTCTCTACCCCGCACGGCGGCGGCGGACCCGGCGCAGGCCCGGTTGGCTGCAAAGCTATTTTAAAAGATTTCCTGCCAAAATCCGCATTGGGCGACAATGCAGAAGCAGGACATTTGCAGATGCGTTCCTTCTACGGCAATTTCCTTGTATGCGTAAGGGCGCTTGCCTATGTATTGACGCTTGGCAGCGAAGGCGTGCGCGAAGCATCTGAAACGGCAGTTATAAACGCCAACTACATGATGTGCAAATTAAAGGACATCTATGATATGGCTTATGACCATACCTGCATGCACGAATTTGTTATGAGCCTTGAAGAACTGAAAAAAGCTACCGGCGTAACGGCTCTTGATGTTGCCAAATCGTTAATCGACCGCGGCATTCACCCGCCGACGATGTACTTCCCGCTTATTGTGCATGAAGCGCTGATGCTGGAGCCTACCGAAACGGAAAGCCGCAAAACTTTGGACGAAGCTGTAACTGCGCTTTTAGAGTTGCACGCACTTGCTCATACCGATGCCGGATACATGCACAGCGCTCCGCATAACGCGCAGATTAAGCGCCCGGACGAAGTACAGGCGGCACGCAAACCTGTTTTAAAATATGTACGCAAATAAAATACCGGTTTCCTGTTACATTACAAGCTGCACCAATCCGTACCGCAACCTGGCGGCAGAACGCTATCTGCTTGAACATACACCTGCCGGCAGCGTAACGCTGTACCTGTGGCAAAACAAAAAAACTGTTGTTATCGGGCGCAACCAAAACCCGTGGGCAGAATGTAACATGGCACTGCTGCGTGAGGACGGCGGGCATCTTGTCCGCCGTCTTTCCGGCGGCGGCGCTGTGTACCACGACAGCGGCAATTTAAACTTCACTTTTTTAACTGATACTTCGGCTTACAATCTCGGCCGCCAGCTTAATGTTATCATCACCGCCCTGCAAAACCTCGGCATTAAAGCCGAAAAAAGCGGGCGCAACGATATTCTTGTAGATGGGCGCAAAGTATCGGGCAATGCCTTTTATACCAGCGGCGGCAAAAAATACCATCATGGTACGCTTTTGCTTGATGTTAAAACAGACGAAATGGCAAAATACCTGACTGTTTCTCCGCTGAAACTGAAAGCCAAAGGCGTCAGTTCCGTTAAAAGCCGCGTGCTTAACCTAAAAGAAGTTTGCCCCAACTTAACTGTCCCCTTACTGCAAAACGCACTGATTGATGCTTTTGCAGAAATTTACGGCAGCAAGCCGCACCGGCTGAACGCCGCAGATTTTAATGAAGCCGAACTTTTAAGTTATGAGCAGGAGTTTAAAAGTGATGACTTCCGCCTCGGCAAACGCCTGCCCTTTACCTGGCAGACAGAAGCACGCTTTGATTGGGGAAGTTTTACTTTGTGCTGCAAAATTGACGGCGGCAAAGTTGAGGAAGCGCAGCTTTACACCGATGCTATGGACTGGCAGCTTTTAAACGGCGCAGGGCAATTTTTTTACGGCTGCAAGTTTACAGCGCAGGCTCTGGCACAGGCGGCGCAAAAAATAAACGGCACAGCAGGAAACGACATCAGTAAATTTTTAGCAGAACTTACAATATAGAAAGGCAATCACCATGCAATACGATTTAATTGTTATCGGCGCAGGCCCTGGCGGCTATGTTGCCGCTATCCGCGCGGCGCAGCTTGGGCTTAAAACCGCAATTATTGAACGTGCGGAAGTTGGCGGCACCTGCCTTAACCGCGGCTGCATCCCCACCAAAACCTTAATGCACAGCGCCAATTTGTACCGTGAACTTGGCGAAGCTGAAAAAATGGGCATCAACGTAAGCGGCAAAGAAGTTGATTTTAAAGCCATGCACGCCCGCAAAGCACAGGTTGTGGAACAGCTCCGCGGCGGCGTGGCACAGCTTTTAAAAGGCAACGGCATTGACGTTATTGAAGGCACAGCGGCCTTTACATCTCCGGAAGCCATTACCGTAAACGGCGAAACCTACACCGCCAGAAACTTTATTGTAGCAACGGGCAGCAAACCGTTTGTGCCGCCCATTCCCAGCGCGAATTTGCCGAATGTTGTTACCAGTGATGAAATGCTTGACACCGATGCGTGCGATTATAACGAACTGGTAATTATCGGCGGCGGCGTTATCGGCGTGGAAATGGCAAGCGTTTATAACGGTATCGGCCGTAAGGTTACCATTATTGAAGCCCTTGACAGAATACTTGCCAACATGGACCGTGAAATTTCTCAGAACCTGACCATGATTTTGAAAAAACGCGGCGTTGCTGTCAACACTACCAGCACTGTAAACAGCATTACGCAGGAAAACGGCAAACTTACCTGCACTTTTGAGCGTAAAGGCCAAACCGAAACCGTAAGCGCCGACGGCGTGCTGATTTGCGTTGGCCGCCGTGCCGTTACCGAAGGGCTGAACCCGGAAGCAGCAGGCCTTGAACTGGAACGCGGGCGCATTAAGGTTAACGCCAATTACCAGACCAATGTGCCGCATATTTATGCCATCGGCGATGTTACCGGCGGCATACAGCTTGCACATGCAGCCGAAGCACAGGGCATTGCTGCCGTTGAACACATTTGCGGCATGGCAGCTACGGTTAACCCGAACCTTGTACCAAGCTGCGTATATACCTCGCCTGAAATTGCCACCGTCGGCATCACGGCAGACGAAGCCAAACAACAGGGTAAAGCCGTTATTACAGGCAAATATATTATGAGCGGCAACGGTAAATCCATTATCGAAAACGAAGAACGCGGCTTTATTAAGCTGGTGTTTGATGCGGAAACAGAAAAACTCCTTGGCGCACAAATGATGTGCGGACGCGCCACTGATATGATTGGCGAAATGGTTACGGCAGTAAGCGCCGGCTTGACCAAAGCGCAAATGGCAATGGCGCTGCACCCGCACCCCACCTTCTGCGAAGGCATTACCGAAGCAGTACACGCTGCCGACGGGCACAGCATCCACCCCATGCCGCCGCGCAGGCGGTAAAATAAAAAACGCAGG
>USHB01000055.1 GCA_900554395.1 uncultured Phascolarctobacterium sp. | reverse complement strand
CACTTTGGTTTTGCCGCTGCCTGCACCTGCCATAATCAGCATTGGCCCTTCGGTATTAAGTACAGCTTCCGCCTGCTGCGGATTAAGCCCATTGGTACAATCAGTCATTCTGTCCTCCATCAAACACTAAAACAGTTATATATCTTCATCTGCGTAACTTTATTATTATTCTATTTAACAGCTGTTTTTCCTGCCTGCCGCAAATAAAATATTAAACTGCTGCGGCAGTAAACAAAATAAAAACAGCACCCTGTTTAATTCAGAGTGCCATCGCTTATCTGCGCACAAATATTCCAGGATATTCACTGTCTTCGTGCGCAATATGGTAAATATAAATTATATTCTCGATTTTTTTACAGATGCAGAGATAAGCTCCGCTTCTGTAAAATCTGAAAGACTGGCTTCGTAACGGCTCGTAGCGTATAATGTTTGCGGCCGGATAAAACAGCGCCAATTCCTTTAAATCACGCAAGATTTTTATGCTGATTCTTCTTGCTTCTTCCTGAGTTATATTACGGCGCCAATAGGCAGTAATATTATCAAGATCTTCAACGGCTCGCGGCATAAATCTTACAGTTGCATCAGCGTTTAGCATATTCTTTCAGCATAGCTTCCATTTCTTCTATGCTAAGTGATGCTGTGCCTTTTAATCTTTTCAACTCGCCTTCTAAAACAACATTGGCAAGTTTCAGCACCAGTTCCCTCTGTTGAAATGCTTTTACATCCATTACTACAACTTCCGGAGTGCCGTTGCGGGTAATATAAACTGCATCACCTGTCTTGCGTGCCAAATCGGCAATTCTGTTATAATCGGTACGCAAACGCGTTGCGGGCTCGATATAAACCATGCTTTTCCTCCTTTCCGAACATCAAATAATTTTGTCCCTAGCGACAGAGAACAGGCAAAATTTTAACACGCCAAAACTGTTTTGTAAAGAGTTTAATGCAAAAATTTTTATAGGAGCAGTAAATTACCACTATTGCTATCATTGAGCCAGCGCCTATTACAGTCAATAAAATAAAAAAGCCGCGGAAAGTACTCCACGGCTAAGTTTTTATATGGTGATCCCGGGCAGATTCGAACTGCCGACCTACCGCTTAGGAGGCGGTTGCTCTATCCTGCTGAGCTACGGAACCAAAACAGCTTATTAAGTTTAACACAATTCTGCCAACGCGGCAATTATAAATTATCCATTGCTCCCGGAGGCATACTCCATTCAACTCTTACGTCGGTATGAAACCACAATCTGCCAAGGCATGCCTTAAAATTTTCAAGGCTTTCCAGCGGCATTAACGTTTTGGTAACAAACTGGCGGATGGTATCGCCTTCAGGTAAATCAAGCGTCAAAGGTTTTTGCAAAAACTCTTCTACTTTTGCTTTTGCTTCCGGCACATCAAGGCAAACGTTTGCCGTTTTTGTTTCCGGGTCATATTCAACATATCCATAATGAGCGTGATGATTTAAAGTTACAACAAATTTTTCCATATCGTACCTCCGGTATCTTCTGTATATTATAGCAATTTCTGCGCTATTCTACAATAGCCAGCTAGCTTTCTGCTTAAATTTTGCAGCATTCCGCATAAGCGGATATTTTAAATACATTTCACAAAAATTTTAATTTTAGCATTGCAAGACAATTAATAATAATTATTGACAACTGCCATTGCCTGTGTTAAAATCATTACAGTAAAGCGGTTAATGACTAACTGCTCAGATAATTGTACTTTATGGAGGAATGTATAATGAAAAAATTTGTTTGCCAGGTTTGCGGCTATGTTTATGAAGGTGAAGCAGCTCCGGAATATTGCCCTCAGTGCAAAGCTCCTGCTTCCAAATTTGTTGAAATGAAAGGTGAAATGACTTGGGCTGCTGAACATTTTGTTGGCGTAGCTAAAGACGTTCCCGAAGATATCAAAGCTGACCTGCGTGCTAACTTCAACGGCGAATGCTGCGAAGTAGGCATGTACCTCGCTATGGCTCGCGTTGCTCATCGCGAAGGCTATCCTGAAATCGGCCTGTACTGGGAAAAAGCTGCTTACGAAGAAGCAGAACATGCTGCAAAATTTGCTGAACTGCTCGGCGAAGTTGTTACCGACAGCACCAAAAAGAACCTTGAAATGCGCGTAGAAGCTGAAAACGGCGCAACCGCAGGCAAAACCGACCTTGCAAAACGCGCTAAAGAACTCGGCCTTGACGCTATCCATGACACCGTTCATGAAATGGCTCGTGACGAAGCCCGCCATGGCAGAGCTTTCGCTGGTCTGCTTGCCCGTTACTTCAACAAATAATTTAACAGTTATTTAAGCAATAAGCAAAAGAAACACCTGTTATCTTACGATAGCAGGTGTTTTTGTTTTGCCGTCAGCACGGATAATAGTTAATGACCATAAATTTTGCCATAACGTTTTTATTATTAATATAGGTATGGTTAACGCTGGAATTGAATACCAGTGAATCACCCTCACCCAACGTATACAGTGCGGCATCCGTTTTAATGGAAAGTTCGCCTTCGATAACGTAAATATATTCCTGCGCTTTGGGCGAATGCCCAATAGATGTATTGCTGGCGCCCGCGTCAAGTTCGCAGTAAAAAAGCTCAAAGTTGCGCTCCGGCGCGCTGCTGAAATAACAATAAATGCGGTAAGCATCGGTATCGCCGTGCTGCATAGCAGTATCTTCCCTACGCACCACCGTTCCGGCAGGCTCTTCAAACTCCATCAGGCGCGTAAATGGTATGTTCAGCCCGTTGGCAATTTTCCAGATGGTGTTAATAGTTGGGTTGCTGCCGCCCTTTTCAATGTCCGATAAAATCGCCTTGCTGATACCGGAAAGCTTGGCCAGCTGACCAAGCGTAAGGTTGCGCTCCGTGCGGAGTTTATTTAAGTTTTGCCCGATAATTCTGCCTAAATCCATAAAAGTTCTCCTTCAAGAGTTGACAAATAAACCGGACGGTCGTAAAATATATTTAACGATAGTTCGGTAAATCTTACAATAAGTTCAATTTATTTTCTTTATTATATGCAAAACAGCTTTATAAATCAACAGGTAATCCGCAGCTAAGCGCTGCTGATAATAAATTTGCCGAGGGGGCTTTATTTATGGAAGAAACTTTAACGCGAGAAGCAGCATGGGCACTGCTTTGCGAATTTACAGCAACGCCCGCATTAAGAAAACACGCCTTGCAGGTAGAAGCTGCCATGCGCCATTTTGCCGTGCTTTATGGCGAAGATGCCGATGTTTGGGGCAACGCAGGCCTGCTGCACGATTTTGATTACGAAAAATTTCCGGAAGAACATTGCACCAAGGCTGCCGAAATTATGAAGGAACGCGGCATCAGTGATTTTTACATCCACGCCGTTTGCAGCCACGCCTATGGGCTTTGCAGCGATGTTAAGCCGGAGAGCAATCTGGAAAAGGTTTTGTACACAATTGATGAGTTAACCGGGCTTATCAATGCGTTATGTTTAATGCGCCCATCCAAAAGCGTTTTAGATTTGGAGGTTAAATCAGTTAAGAAAAAGTTTAAGGATAAATCCTTCGCTGCCGGTGTTAACCGCGAAATTATTAAAAACGGCTGCGAAATGTTAGGCAAACCTTTGGACGATGTTATTAAAGAAACCATTGAAGGCTTAAAGGAACACGCCGAAACTGTCGGACTAAAAGGAAACTTATAAAGAAATGCCGCGCCCGCAAAATGCAGGCGCGGTTATTTTTTTATCAATCGTCGTCTTTGTCTTTATCTTTAGCCGCATCATTAGCGTTGGCAATGGGCGCCCATTCGCGCAAAAGCTGTGCACATGCATTGGCATAGCTGCCGGCACTGCCAAAACCGGCTGCATAGGCATCCTGATTATACAGCGTTAAAAGCTGAATATCTTCATAATAAAGCGTTGCACTGCTGCCGTTATCATATACAAGGAAACGGTACGGGTCTACCGGTCCGCGCTGACGTGCTACATACAGCGAACCAGCTAACATATAAGCACGGTATTCCGGTTTATCGTTGCCGATTTTCTCGGTGATATTAAAAGTCCAGTTACCTTCATGCACTGTTGCCGTGCCGTTTTCATGCACGGTAATATCCGGATGAGGGTCTAATTTTTTAATTTGTTTCATAACGCGTTTCAAACGTTCTTCCGGTTCCGGATGGCTGCTGAATAACCCATAACCGGGATTGCCTTTTTCCTGCGCCAAATCTTCCAGCTTATTAATGGTAAGCACCATGCTGTATGGGTTGTAGCCTGCCGCTACACACAGTTTAAAGCCTTCTTTATCGGCGCCGCGTTCATCGGTGCGGCTGTAACCTGCCGCCAGCGCCTGCGAGGCAAGCCCCGTCAGCCCCATATCGCCTTTGGTGGCGACTGCCAAAAGCAGCGTAGTTAAAAGCTGTTTTTCAATCTGATGCACCGTATGCTTTTCAACAATGTGGCTTACTTCGTGCCCAAGTACGCCTGCCAGTTCCGCATCACTCGGCATGTAATCAATAAGGCCTTTAAACACATACACAAAGCCGCCGGGACAGGCCAGCGCGTTTACTTCATCACAGTTCAGCACTTTAAAAGTATACTGCAAATCCTGCCTGTCGCTTACAGCAACAAGGCTTTGCCCGATGCGGTTAACACGTTCCTGCAATTCGTAATCCTGCACCACGCCGTACTGAGCTTCCAGCGCCATGGCGGTTTCGCGCCCCATTTCAATTTCCTGCTGTTTGCTGATAATACCCGCTTCTGCCGGAAGCACGCTGCCAAGCAGCAGATAAACGGCAAACAGCAAACCGCTTAACAATTTAGCAATATTTTTCAGTGCCATTTAAATCTCCCCTTTTTCGCGCATAGCGGCAATTTCTTCCGTTGTATAGCCAAGGCCAAGCAGCACTTCCTGCGTATGCTCGCCCAAATAAGGCGCGCGTCTGTTTATTTGCCCGGCCGTATCCGAAAGTTTAACGGCAGTTTTTACATAAGTATATTCGCCAAAATCTTCTTTTTTAGTCAGCAGCATATCGCTCTGCTCTGTGGTTAAATCGCTGTCCAATGCTTCCCGCAATGTGCGGATTGGCGTTACGCAAAATTCATCCCTGCCGATAAGTTCCAGCCATTCAGCCTGCGTTTTCTGTGCAAAAGCATCGGCAAGTTTTTGTTTTATCTCTGCGGAATGGGCAAAATCAAACTGACGGCTTTGCAGCTCCGGCAGGTTAATAAGTTCGCACATTTTCTGCCAGAACTTTGGCTCTATCGTGCCGATGCTGAGCCAGCGCCCGTCTTTGGTGCGGTACACGCTGTAATAGTGCGATGCCGTGCGACCGAAGGATGGCATTCCTGTTTCCTTACAGCCGATAACACTGCTGATGCCTGTAATTTCCGTATTGATGGCAGTGCTGTATAAATCTATATTTACCGCCTGCCCCTTGCCGGTACGCTCGCGCGCGTACAGCGCCAGCAAAATGCCGCTCACAGCGTTTAAACTGCTGCCCAGTGCAGCCACCTGCACAGATGGCACGCTGATATCAGTTCCGTCCTCCTGCGCGGCAACACCGGCAAGCCCAATTACGTTTAAATCGTGCGAAGGCATGTGCCTGTATTTGCCCTCCTGCCCAAAACCGCTTATTGAGCAGTAAATAAGCCGCGGATTAATTTTACTTACTGTTTCATAATCAAGCCCCAGCATTTTTAAATAGCCCGGACGGAATCCTTCCAAAAATATATCGGCATCTTTTAAAAGCCGCAGCAGAACTTCACGCCCCGCAGGTGTTTTTAAGTTAACGGTAATGCCGCGTTTGTTGCGGTTTAACATTAAATGCCAGTAACTCATGCCGGGCATGCGTTCCGGCGTAAAACCGCGCGTTACGTCGCCCTTAACATCTTCAACTTTAATTACATCTGCGCCAAAATCGCCAAGCGTCATGCCGCAGAACTGTCCCGGCAGCCATTTGCTGAAATCTATTACTTTTATTCCTTCTAAAACCTGCATGGCAAAGTCCTCTTTTCATTAAATATGTTTATATAATTCTACGCACCGTGGCGTTTTCCTTTTTATCTTGCGGCAGTAAGTATAAATATGTATAATATTATTGTAGTAAATAATTTTGTTATTTTTGTGTCCGGAGTGATTTTTATGAACATCCATAAATTGACACTGGCCGCATTGCTCGTGGCTATCGGCGCTTTAAGCGCACATTTGGTTTATATACCGGCAGGAGCCTCCAAGTGTTTTCCTGTTCAGCACGCCATTAATGTATTGTGCGCCGTTATTTTAGGGCCGAAAGAAGCCGTTTCGGTTGCTTTTGTTATCTCGTGCCTGCGCAATATGGCAGGTACCGGTTCACTGCTTGCCTTTCCGGGCAGTATGATTGGCGCACTGCTTGCAGGTTTGGCATATCGCCGTTTTAACAATACCGGCGCAGCAATGGCAGGAGAAATTTTCGGAACCGGTATTTTAGGCGGCCTTGCAGCATGGGTTATTGCCTGGGCAATACTCGGCAGCAAAGCGGCAGCGTGGTTTTTTGTACCGCCGTTTTTAATCAGCACCATCGGCGGCAGCATTATTGCCGGACTGTTAATTAAAAGCGGTGTGCTTGCACATATTATGCCGCGGCAGCTTTTAGGCAAGGTAGGTAAATAATGGATTTTAATCTTGACATTTTTCTATCGCAAATTTTATATGTTTTAAGCGGTTTTTTATTTGGCATTTTTGCTTCACGTTACAGTGTGCTGGCGTGGCAGGCTATTCGCTCACGCGGATTATTTGCCGCTGTTTTGCAGGTATTTGTTCTGCTGCTGGCATTTTTTATTTTTCCGCTTTTATTCTCTACGCGTACTGTAACGGGCAGTTTTATATACTACGCTGTTTTGCTTTTCTTTTTCAGCAAGGGCATAAAGAGGTGACTTCATGAAAGAACAGACAACATTACATACTTTAAAATTAGATGTGCCCATTGCCGAAAAATTTGTACAGCCTATGGCTGATACCTTTAAAGTTTTGGGCGACCCAACACGCATCCGCATTTTGGCATTGCTTGCCGAAAACGAATCCTGCGTAACCAATATTGCCGAATCTCTCGAAATGACACAATCGGCAATATCACATCAATTAAGGCTTTTGCGCCACGCAGGGCTTGTAAAATTTACCAAAACCGGCAAGGAAGTTATTTACAGCCTTGATGACCAGCATGTATTAACTTTGTTTGCCCAGGCACTTGACCATATCAAACACAAAATTTAAAACAAAAAGCAGGCAAGAGCCTGCTTTTTTATTTTACCTGTATTCTTTCACCATCCGGCGCTATAAGGAACACATCTTTTATATGCACGCGCCCTTTAACTATTTCAAATGCGTCGCTCGTAACTTCACCGAGCGGCGTTTTTATTTTTACATCAGTAAATTTCAGTACGCCGTTACGGTCGCTGAAGCTGCCGGTAATATTTTCAAACGGTATTAAACTGTATGTACCGGCGCCGCCGGTAAAGCTGCCATAGGTATGTACATTATGCGAGTTGCCGTCGCTGCGCATTTTTAAATCAAGTTCCACACGGCAGTTGATTTTGCTTGTTTTGGCTGCTATTGAAGCCATTAAATCATGCCCCAGCGCATCAATAGTATAAGCGCGGCTATCAATATCATAAGTTCCGGTGGCTTCAACACTGCCGCCGTAAATAGCGCCGGTTACGTTTTTAAAATCAATATGCCCGTCTTCATAAAAGAAATCACCGTTGACTTTATAAAAACGCAGGGCAGGTATGTTCAAATGCTGAAATTCAAGCCGTCCGTCAATAACAGGCCCAGCCAGCGGACCTGTTGCATGTCCGTAAACGCTTGCCGTATCTTTAACTTTGCCCAGTCCCAGCGATTCCGGCACGATATTTTTCATGGAAAGGTATAAATCGCACTGCGGCACATCGCCGTTAAGCAGCACTTTACCGCTGACGCTAAGTTCGTCGCCAATCATCATGCCGCCAAAATCCGCGGCAGTAATTTTAAGTTTTACTTCCGATGGCTTTTCGCTGCTGACAGCAACATTCATGCCGCTTAAAGCAAAATAACGGTGACGGTAGCTGGCAGTGAGCGTACAATTATTTATTTTAATGCTGATTGGCGGTACTTTATCCGGCATATTTATATGCAGCCCACGGTGCGGCTTGTCTGATTTTGTTTTTGGTTTCGCCGCATCCGGCAAAAAAGCAGGACGCATATTTTTATTAAAACGCATGGCAATAACAGGATTATTCAGTTCCACTTCCTGCAAACTGGCAAGTTTTAATCTGCCGGTAACAACATCCCACGGTTTAACCTTAAAACGCCCATCTGGCACAAAAACTACCGGTTCGCCATTAGCATCAAGCCATTTCAGCCCACGGAAGCCTACATTGCCCCACATATCGGCAGTTATGCTTTCAACGGCAACATTGCCTTCCAAAAGGTTTTGGCTTGCCATTTCACGGTTAAAAATTTCCATTGCCCTGCTGCCTGCCATTTTGCACAGCCAGAAATATACGCCGCCAAGAATGCACAATACAGCGATAAGTATTATATATAGTTTGGGTTGATAAAGTTTTTTCAGCATATAAACCTCAAAATATTTTAGCTTTACCTTGATTATATTTTTAATTTAGTATGCCCGTCAAGTATACCATTTAAGAAAAATAAGCATTTGTTTTTGACACTT
>USHB01000054.1 GCA_900554395.1 uncultured Phascolarctobacterium sp. | reverse complement strand
GCGGGCATGGCTCCCGCGGATACGGCAGGGTTGCATTCAGCGGATTTTCGGTGCGTTATGCAGGCTTGAACAAAGGGCTTGAAGAATATACCGGTAAGTTAAAAAATGTGCTTGAAGGAAGCTGCCTGCAATGAAATATTATCTTTTGCAGTTTAAATTTTTAACGCCGGTACACTTTGGCATGCTGCAAAATAAAAAGGGCGGCGAATCTTTCAGCTGTTGTGCTGATACCTTTTTCAGCGCGCTTGTAACGGAAGCAGCCGCACTTGATAAAGAACTGTGCAGCAAATTCATAGCAGCCGCACAAAACGGCAGCCTGCTTTTCAGCGACCTGCTTCCGTATTACAGCAGCAGTACGGAAGAATTATATGTTCCCGTGCCGTACTGCCGCAGGGAATATCCGGAAGCCCCGGATTTTTCGCTGTCCTTTAAAGATTTATGCCTGCAATATGAAGCCATGAGGAGCCATGAAAATCTTGCTTATATCCGCGTAAGCGGGTTAAAAGCCTACTTGCAGCCTTTCAGCGGGAAAAATGCTCCTGAGGAAGAAACACATGATTTTGGCTGGAGCGGCGTGCAGCGGCGCATGGATTTCAGAAACAGCGGCAAAACTTATTATGTAAGTAATTTTCGTTTTTCTGAAAATGCAGGTTTGTACTGCATTATTGGAATTGAAGATAAAGACCTGCTTGAAAATTTGTTAAAGACGGTAGAAATATTAGGCTTGGGCGGCATTGGCGGCAGGCGCAGCAGTGGTTTCGGCAAGTTTGCAATAAAAAATGCGCCTGTGGAATTAAAGGCAGATTGCAGTGATGATGCAGGCATATTATATGACCTGCTTAATAATGATTCCGGCAGTCTGCAAATGTCGCTTTCTGCTTTATGCCCGGTTAAAGAACAGCTTGGCATAGTAAAAGAAGGTACGTTCAGCCTTATGCGGCGCAGTGGTTTTGTACATAACAAAGAACAAAACAGTTACGAAAAACGCAGCAGTGTATATATGATACGTGCAGGCGCATGCTTTGGGCAAAGAGTTGACGGGCAGGTGCTTGAATTTGAAGCTGATGGCGTAGAGCATAAGATTTACCGCTACGGTAAGGCTTTATATATGGGGTTGCCGGTATGAGTATCAGTAATTTTGAATACAAAAAAATGGTTATAAAATGTTTGGGGCCGGTACATATTACGGACGAAGTAGGCACTGTTTACAGCTATCAGTATTTGTATGATGCCAGACAGCAAAGGGTATACTTTTTAAACGAACGCCTGTGGGTTAAATTTTTGTATGAACATAACCTTTTGGAGGAGTTTGAAGAATTAATAAGTACCAAAATGCGTGCCGGCACTTTGTGTGAATGGCTGCTTGATAAAGGCTTTGATATTGAAGCCTTGGACGGAGCAGTAACAGAATACGCAAATGTGGCAGTGCCGCCGGAAGTTTTGGCGGCAAATAAATCGCGCCTTACGGAAATTGTACGTACCGTACATTCAGTAGATGGGCAGCCGTATATACCGGGCAGCAGCATTAAAGGCGCTTTGCGTACAGGTCTTTTGTTCAGCCTGCTTTTACAGGAAGATAAACTTCGCACGCAAACATGGAATGAAGTTACACGTATTTTGGCTGATAAACGCCTGCGTGATAAAAATGCTGCGCTTTCGCGTTTGGCGCAAAAACTGGAAGTTGTACTGCTGCATCGTTTGAAAATACCTAATGCAGCCGGTGAATTTTTGCCGCAGTCAGGCATGAACAGCAGCCTTATGAAAGGCTTGTCGGTCAGCGATGCCTATGGCAATGGCAGAATAGTACCCGTAGTTGTGCAAAAGCGCGAAGCTGTGTTTATGCAAAAAGACGGGCAGGCAAAAATTAAGAACCTTAATATGTTCCGTGAATGTCTGCCGCAGGGAGCAAGCCAGCATTTCAGCATTACTTTGGACAGGTCAGTATTTGCCAGTGCCGGTATAAATTCAGCATCCGAACTTATCCGGCATCAGCGTGATTTTACACAGTTTATTGTAGCGCGTCAAAAGAAAATTTTTGGACCGCTTTTAAAACGTGAATTTGCAAAAGCTGAGCATGGCAATATCTTTTTGGGCAGCGGCAGCGGTTTTTTCAGCAAAACTTTGCTCGCCGTACTGGCGCCGGATGAAAAAGCCTATATTTCCGCAGCAGCAATGATTTTGCATAATAATTTTTATAAGCATGCACATTTAAAGCTTGACAGATTTGCTGCTCCGCGAGGTTTACAGACGGCAAAAACAAATCAGGGCACAACACTGATGGGAATTTGCGCCATTGAGGAGGAATAAACTGTGCCTAAAATTATTGAAATTGCATTGACATTGCCGGAAGGGCAACGTCTGCATCAAAACATGGGCAGCGTACTGCATGGAGCTTTAATGGAATCTGCCAGACCGGATTTTGCTGCCGCAATGCATAAAGCCGGGGTAAGGCCTTTCAGCCAGTTTGTATATTTTAATAAACCGGCCATGCAGGCACTTTGGCGTATTGCTGCGCTTAATGACAGTACTGCAGAGGAACTGGATTATGCATTAGCTAAGATACCGCAAAATTTATATTTAAAGCAAAAGGGATATGTGGTACAATTAAGTAAACCGCAGCTTGTAAAGCAAATCAGTTATGCTGATTTGGCGCAGCAGTTTTTTACAATGCCGCAGGTTCCGCGCAAAGCTGAGATAACTTTTGTGTCTCCAGCTTCTTTTAAGGCTTACGGCAGTTATAAAATTTATCCGGATAACGCCTATATTTTCCGCAGCCTGCTTGCACGCTGGAATATTTACAGCGAAGGACTGCTTTTGCAGGAAGAAAATATAGAGCAGCATTTGGCAGAGGCAGTTAAAGTTACGGGTTATAATTTATCTTTGCAGCAGTATTCTGTCGGAGGAGCGCCGATAGACGCATTTAAAGGACGTTACAGCCTGTTTTTTAAAGGAACTGATGCTCAGAATAGGATTAGCGCATTACTGCTCTCATACGCCGAATATGCAGGCATTGGCATTAAACCAGCTTTGGGCATGGGCGGTGTGTTTGTTAAATTTTTACCCTGATTGCAGGGACGGAAGCCGTTTTAATTAACGAACCCAATCATCATTTCTTAAGCAAAACTCTCCCCTTTAGGGGACGGAAAAATTTTTGTAAAATGCACACTAAGTATTGCATTTTTATTAAATGAGTGTTAGGATATGGCTTAACAGTTATTTGAGGGGGCAATGTGCATGATTACTTACCGTAGGGCAACATTCGATGATGTTGAAAATATTCATAAATTACTGAATGATTATGCGCGTGAAGGCTTGATGCTTCCACGTGCACGCAATGCTATTTATGAAAATTTACGCGATTATATTGTAGCTATTGAAAATAACCGTCTGGTTGGGTGCGGTGCGCTGCATTTTGTTTGGGACAGGCTGGCTGAAATCCGTTCGCTGGCGGTTGACCCTGAGCGCAAAACAAGCGGTATTGGCCGCAGTATTGTGGAACGCCTTGAAAAAGAAGGCATTGAACGCGGAGTAAAAATGTTTTTTACGCTTACTTACCAGCCGGGCTTTTTTGCAAAATGCGATTATATTGAAACTGCCAAGGAAAAATTGCCGCAGAAGGTTTGGAAAGAATGTGTGTACTGTCCGCAATATCCATACTGCAATGAAATTGCTTTTGTGAAAACTACTGTTGATTACGAACCTGGCGATATAATGTTTTAAATGCTAAAAATAAAAATCCCGCTCTTTAGTGAGCGGGATTTTTTTGTACGCAATTTGTCAAAGGAAGGTTAGTTATTTTTTCTCAACAAGTTTGAGAGGAACTGCAATTTTAGCTTCGATTTTTTCGCCTTTAGCCAGTTTTACAGCAGCATCTACGCCCTGCTGGCCCATAAGTTCAGGCTGTTGAGCGATGGTTGCAGCCATGGTGCCGGATTCAACAGCTTTAATGCCGTCATCGGTGCCGTCAAAACCAACGATGAAGATTTGTTTGCCTGCGCTCTTTGATGCTTCAATAGCGCCGAGAGCCATTTCGTCGTTCTGAGCGAAAATTGCCTGAATATCCGGATTAGCCTGCAGCATATTTTCTGCAACGGTTAAGCCTTTGGTGCGGTCAAAATCAGCAGATTGTTTAGCAACAACATTCAGTTTCTGGTCAGCAACTTTGTGGAAGCCTTCACCGCGTTCACGGGTTGCAGAAGCACCGGGGATGCCTTCGAGTTCAGCAACTTTTACGCCTTCGCCAAGTTTTTTGATGATGTATTCAGCAGCCATTTCGCCGCCTTTTACGTTATCGGATGCAACGAGGGAAGCAATGGTGCCTTTATCTGCGCTGCGGTCAAGGGCAATTACAGGAATGTTTGCTTTATTGGCAGCTTCAACAGAAGTGGAGATGGCAGCGGAATCAACCGGGTTTACCAAAAGAACGGTTACGCCCTGCTGAATAAGGTCGGCAACGTCGTTAGCCTGTTTTGCCGGGTCATTCTGGGCATCAACGATTTTTACGTTAACGCCAAGTTTCTGAGCCTGTGCTTCAACACCGTCTTTAACGGATACAAAGAACGGGTTGTTTAAAGTGGAAATGGAAAAACCAATAGTGGTAGCGCCGTCTTTTTTATCGGCAGCAGGAGCAGCTTTTTCTCCAGAGCTGCAGCCTGCGATAAGCATTACCGACATCATCAGAACTGCCATGACAGCTAATAAAGTTTTTTTCATTTAAAACATAACCTCCTACGATTTTTTGCGGTCCATAAGGACTGCCAGTAAGATAACGATACCTTTGACAACTTGCTGATAGAAGCTGGATACGTTAAGTATATTAAGGCCGTTGTTCAGCGTGCCGATAATCAGTACACCGATAAGCGTGCCTAAAATACGTCCCTTGCCGCCGGAAAGGCTGGTGCCGCCGAGAACAACCGCTGCGATAGCATCAAGTTCATAACCGGTGCCGGCAGTAGGCTGCGCGGAGTTAAGGCGGGAAGTTAAAATGGAACCTGCCAGTGCGCAGAACATACCGGTGATAGCATAAGCAAAAATTTTAATGCGTTCAATTTTAATACCGGCGATGAAAGAAACTTTTTCGTTGCCGCCTACGGCGTAAGTTTTGCGCCCAAGCGGAGTTTTGTTAAGAATAAACCAGCACAACGCAAAAGCAATTAACATTACAACTGCTGGTACAGGAACGCCTGCAAAATAACCCTGGCCGAACATATGGAACAGCGGGTCATCGGTAAGGCTGCTGATAGGGTTGCCGTCAGTATATACCAAGGTTAAGCCGCGGAAAATGGTCATGGTTGCCAAGGTTGCAATAAAAGGTGCAACCCTGCCGTAAGAGATAACCACGCCGTTGATGGTACCCAGAAGAAGGCCGATGATTGCAGAAAGCAAAATGCCTAAAATCGGATCCATGCCGCCTTTGATGAGGCTGGCCATAATTGCACTGGAAAGTGCAAGCGTGCTGCCTACGGAAAGGTCGATGCCGCCGGTGAGGATGACGAAAGTCATACCAAAAGAAATAAGTGCGTTAATGGAAACCTGGCGCAGCAGGTTTTTTAAGTTGGAAGGGTCGATAAAGCTGCTGTTTAAAGCAGAGATAACAACAAAAAGTACAATTAACCCGATTAACGGGCCCATTTTTCTAACTAAGGCAGAAACGTTCATCTGTTATATTCCTCCTGTTGCAAGGGTGATGATATTTTCCTGGGTTGCTTTTTCATGCGGTATTTCACCGGCAATTTTGCCTTCGTGCACAACAAGTATGCGGTCGCTCATGCCAATTACTTCAGGCAGGTCGGAAGATACCATGATAATAGCAACGCCCTGTGCGGTAAGTTCGTTCATCAAATCGTAAATATCGCGTTTGGCGCCAACGTCGATGCCTCGGGTTGGTTCGTCCATTATAATGATGGACGGATGCATGCCAATCCATTTGGCGATAACAACTTTTTGCTGGTTGCCGCCGCTGAGTGCGCCCGCAGGCAGTTCAATGCTTGCTGTTTTTACGCCGAGCTTATGCGACAGGTCATTGGAAAAATCAAATTCCTTTTTATCGTTGATAACTGCTTTGCGTGCAAAGGTATCAACGCTTGGCAGGGCAATGTTTTTCAAAATGGAAAAGTCGAGAATCAAACCTTCGGTTTTGCGGTTTTCTGTAATAAAACCAATTCCGGCCTTAATAGCATCCTCCGGCTTTTTAATGGTTATTTTCTGACCGTGCAGATAAACTTCTCCTTCACTGCAACCGTCTATGCCGAACAGCGCGCGCATAATTTCCGTGCGGCCTGCGCCCATTAAGCCGGCAACGCCCAAAATTTCGCCTTTGCGGAGGTTGAAGGATACATGGTCAAATACGCCGGGCTGGCACATATTTTTTACTTCCAGCACAACTTCGCCGGGAGTAGTAATGCGCCCCGGATAATATTCCGTGATGGCGCGGCCAACCATATCCTGTACAACTGCTTCCATCGTGGTGCTGCGGGTCGGACGGCTGCTTATGGAATAGCCGTCGCGCATAACGGTAATGGTATCGCAGTGCGTAAACACTTCTTCCATACGGTGCGAAATATAAACAATTGCTACGCCTTTATCTTTCAAGGCATGCATAACATCAAAAAGTTTTGCCGTTTCGCGTTCCGTAAGCGCTGCTGTTGGTTCGTCCATTATAACAACTTTAGCGTCAAGCATCAGGTTGCGGATAATTTCCGTCATCTGCTGCTGGCCAACGCTGCATTCGCCTGCTTCTGCGTCCAGCGGCAGCTCAATGCCAATCTGTGCGCATTTTTCTTCTGCAAGCTGGCGCATTTTTTTTGTATCCAGCATGCCGAAGGAGTTGGTAATCTGCTTCATTAAAAACAGGTTTTCCAGTATTGAAAGGTTAGGCCATATGTTCAGTTCCTGATGGATAAATGCAATGCCGTGGTTTTCGGCGTCGCGTGCGTTTTTAAAATGTACTTCCTGGCCATCAACTAAAATTTTTCCGGCATCAGCTTTGTGAATACCGGTAAGAATGTTCATCAGCGTTGATTTGCCGGCTCCGTTTTCGCCCATCAGCGCATGGATTTCACCGGAATGCAGTGTGAAATCTACTGCGCGCAGAACCTGATTGGAACCGAAGGCCTTTGAAATACCTTGCATGGAAATTTCCATAGCTGACAGTGCTCCTTTTTATCAGAATATTACGCCGGAATGTAAAATTACATTGGCAAACGGCGTAGTTTCGCCGGTGCGGATAACGGCTTTTGCCGTTTTAGTTGCCTGTTTGAAATGTTCGTGGTCGGTAACAATCCATTCTTTATCGCCGAACAGTTTATGCATTTCCTGCCAGCAGGCTTCATTTTTGCTCTGCATTTCGGCAGCAACATGGATTTTTTCAATTTCCATATATTTGGCAAGTTCTTCAACAACTTCCAAAAAGCGGGGAGTGCCCAGTTTTAAGGCAAGGTCAATTTTTTTTACGCCTTCCGGTACAGGCAGGCCGCAGTCGCCGATTACAATGGTATCGGTATGTCCCATATCTGCCAATACTTTGGCTATTTCGCTGTTCAAAATTCCTATTTTCTGCATTCGGATAACATCCCTTCCACTTCATCTAAATAAGGCATGCCGCCCTGTGCGCCTATTTTCTGCACAGAGAGGGCTGCAGCCGCATTTGCAAAAGTAATGCTTGCCGCCATTGTTTTGCCGGAAGCTTTGGCAACTGCAAAGGCGCTGTTGAAAGTGTCTCCTGCGCCGGTTGTATCAACTGCTTCTACTTTAAAAGCAGGGACAGTATTTATAACGCCGTTTTCAGCATAAGCTACGCCTTTGCTGCCAAGGGTCATCAGCAGGCGGCCTTCGTTTTCAAGCAAAATCTGTTCGGTGGTTTTACCGGGGAACAAAGCCTGTGCTTCGTGTTCGTTAGGAGTAACAAAAGCTGCATCCTTAGCCCATTCCTGTGCTCCGTCAAGTACAGGTGCGGGATTTAAAAGTGCTTTTACACCATTTTCTGCACATTTTTTCAGCGCGTAGGCAATAGTTTGCGCCGGAATTTCATGCTGCAGCATTACCATGTCGCATTCAGCGATTTGCGGCCATGCTTCGTCAATAAGTTCCGGTGTTACCAAATCATTGGCGCCTTTAATAACTATGATGCTGTTGTCGCCTTCGGCAAGGGTAATATGCGCCGTACCGGTTGTTACGCCGGGGATTGTTTTAACATAATCCGCATTAACGCCGTTGGCTTCAAAATTTTTGATTACGGAGCGGCCGTAATCATCATCGCCGACACAGCCTACCATATATACGTTTGCGCCGAGGCGTGCTGCGGCGACAGCCTGGTTTGCGCCTTTGCCGCCCTGAGCAATAATCAGACGGTTGCCTAAAATGGTTTCGCCTGCAAGCGGACGTTTCGGCGCTTCTACAACAACGTCAATATTGCAGCTGCCGATAACGGCAATATTAATCTTATTCATAGTTTCATGCTCCTTTAACCGGTAAAATGTTAAATTTACATACGAGAAATAGTGTACAATATTATTATATTTGCTATTCAATTTAAAAATCCTGCCGGAAAGCGGGAAATTGTGCAAATTTTACAACAAATAATGCACGGCATAACAAAAAAATTTTACAACAAATGCACCCTGTTTTGCAAGTAAAAACATTAATATAATAATCATCGCCGCCGTGTTCTTCATCACTAAGAAGTTCTTTATATATAGAGGCAAGTGATTCAATATCTTTTTTCTGTGTTTTTACAAATGTATCATCTGAAACATATTTTGAAAGCTGTTCGCTCTCCTGCGGTGTG
>USHB01000053.1 GCA_900554395.1 uncultured Phascolarctobacterium sp. | reverse complement strand
TTTTTATTTGTTATTTTAAGATTTCAGCATGTTTGCAGAAAAATATCTGTCAAAAATATGTCAGCTTTTTAAGAGTGTTAATAAATTATTTTCGCTTAAATTTCCGGCAGATAGGCAGGTTATCTAAAAATGCTGCCTGCATAAATCAGTTTCAGCAACAATTAATATGTACTTTTACAGGTAGACAAAGCCGGTTGGCAATGGTATAGTATATAGGGTATTTTTTAGGGTGCAGGTTATTAAATAATTTGGCTTTATGCTGACTGCCTGCACCGGCAACGTAATTTTTGGAGGGTGGTACATTAATGGAAAAAACTGTAAAACAAAATCCGTCTGCACCGGTGGATGCTGATTATTCGCTGGAAGCTGTGCCTGATTCAGCACGCAAAGGCTTTTGGCAGATGTTCTTCGTTATGCTGGGCTTTACGTTTTTCTCTGCCAGCATGAGCGTTGGCGCAAAACTGGGCAACGGACTTGATTTATCCGGTTTTGTGTGGGCCTGCTTAATCGGCGGCATTATTTTGTCTGCTTATTGTGGGGCGCTTGCTTTTATCGGTTCCAAAACAGGTTTGAACATGGATTTGCTTTGCCGCCGTACTTTTGGCGCTAAAGGTTCGTATCTTTCTTCTTTTATTCTTGGTTTTACGCAAATAGGCTGGTTCGGCGTAGGCGTGGCAATGTTTTCCATTCCGGCGGCTGAACTTATGGGCATGAATGAATGGACTTTGACCATTATTGCCGGCCTTTTGATGACGGCTACCGCTGCAACCGGCATGAAGGCGCTGGAAATAGTAAGTTATATTTCCGTGCCGCTGATAATTGTTTTAGGTGTTTATTCCATGGTTACCGCTGCCGCAGACGGCGGCGGTCTGGCATATATTTTTGCCCAGTCTGCGGGGCAGATTACACTGTTTACCGGCATTGGCTATGTTATCGGCTCTTTTATTTCCGGCGGTACTGCTACGCCTAACTTTATCCGTTTTGCCAAAAACAGCAGCATTGCGGTTTGGACTACCGTTATCGCTTTCTTTTTAGGCAATACGCTGATGTTCTGCTTTGGCGCTGTTGGCGGTGCTTATACCGGCAAGGATGATATTTTCTACGTTATGATTGCGCAGGGGCTTGCCATTCCGGCTCTGATTGTTTTAGGAGCTAATATCTGGACTACCAATAATAATGCTTTGTACACCGGCGGTCTGGCAATTTCCAATATTTCCCGCATCCGCATGAAATGGACGACCTGGATTTCGGGCATTGTTGGCACGGCGCTGGCTATTTGGTTGTATTACAATTTTGTAAGCTGGCTGAGCATTCTTAACTGTGCGCTGCCGCCGATTGGCATTATCGTTATTTTAGATTATTTCTTTAACAATAAAAAATTCCGTGGCGATTTTAAGGAATATACCGTTAACTGGTGCAATATTGCCGGCATAGTTGTAGGCGCTATTGCGGCCAACCTGCTGCAATGGGGCATTGCTGCCATTAATGCAATGGTTGTCGCTGCCGTATTCTTCTTTATCGGCAGAATGCTGAACGGAAAAGGCGAATAATAAAAAGAAAGGATGTAAATGTTATGCTGCTGCAAAAACTTTATCTGGCAAATGCTGTTGAAACGGTTGATATAAGAGTAACAGACGGTAAGTTTGAAGCCATTGCCCCACATCTGGAGCCGCTGCCCGGCGAAGAAGTAATCAGCGACTGCGCTGGCAAAATGGTGCTGCCGCCTTTTGTGGAATCGCATGTGCATTTGGATACCTGCCTTACTGCCGGACGCCCGCAGTGGAATTTATCCGGAACTTTGTTTGAAGGCATTCAGCGTTGGGAAGAATATAAACCTTTCCTCAGCAGTCAGGAAGTAAAAGACCGTGTAAACAAAGCAATTCGTCTGCAGGCGGGAAACGGCATTCAGTATGTGCGTACCCATGTAGATATCAATGACCCCAAACTTACGGCTTTGCAGGCTATTTTGGAGCTGCGCGAAGAAGTGAAAGATTACATTGATATTCAGATTGTAGCTTTTCCGCAGTACGGAATTTTAAGTTATCCCAACGGCAAGGAACTGCTGGAAGAATCTTTAAAAATGGGCGCTGATGTTGCCGGTGCTATTCCGCATTTTGAATTTACACGCGAATATTCCGTGGAATCTTTGAACATTTGCTTTGAACTGGCGCAGAAGTACGGAAAACTTATCGATGTTCATTGCGATGAAATTGATGATGAAGCATCACGCGGTTTGGAAACCGTGGCTGCGCGTGCTTATGAAACCGGCATGGGCGATATGGTAACCGCATCGCATACTACTGCTATGCATAGTTATAATAATGCGTATATGATTAGGCTGATGCGCCTTTTAAAAATGTCCGGCATTAATTTTGTTGCAAACCCCTGTGTTAACGTACATTTGGGTGGCAGGGTTGATACTTATCCCAAACGCCGCAGCATGACGCGCGTAAAAGAACTTACCGCCGAAGGGCTGAACGTTTCCTTTGGTTCTGATGATATTTTTGACCCGTGGAACCCGCTCGGCAATGGCAAAATGCGCGACCAGGTGTTTATGGGGCTTTATACCGGTCATATGCTTGGTTATGAAGAAATTTGCAATTCGTACAAATTTGTTACGGAAAACGCTGCCCGCACGCTGCATTTGGGCGATGCTTACGGCATTGCCAAGGGCAAAGATGCCAACTTTGTTATTCTGGATGCCCCAAACTGGTATGATGCACTGAATTATGACGTGCCTGTGCTGCGCAACTACCGCAAAGGCAAATTAATTGCTTCCACAGCGCCGGTTGATAAAAAAGTGTATTTTTAAACTAAAGTTATATTAAATTAAAATAAAAAAGCCAAAGCATTGTTTAAACAGTGCTTTGGCTTTTTGTTTTATGAATTTATTTTTCGCTGTGCTGTTTTTTCCAGCGTTTAATTTCATCAAGACGTGCTTTTACACGTGCTTCCAGTCCCTGCGTTGTAGGGTGGTAATAGGTAACGCCTAAAAGTGAGTCGGGCAGGCACTGCATATTGGTAAGTTTATCTGCAGTATCATGAGCATATTGGTAGCCTTTGCCGTAGTTCAGTTCCTTCATTAATTTTGTCGGTGCATTGCGTATAACAAGCGGCACGGGTTCAGCAAGCATTTTGGCAGCATCGCGCTTGGCGTGTTCGTATGCCATATAAAGAGCGTTAGATTTTGGCGCGACAGACATATAAACCACTGCCTGCGTTAAATGCACGCTGCATTCCGGCATGCCAATAAAATGGCACGCCTGATAGGCAGCAACGGCAATTTCCAGTGCTTTAGGGTCGGCAAGGCCGATATCTTCACTGGCAAAGCGTGTTACGCGGCGTGCTATGTAAAGCGGGTCCTCGCCTGCCTCTAACATGCGTGCCAGCCAGTAAACTGCGGCATCCGGGTCGGAGTTGCGCATGGATTTATGCAGTGCGGAGATTAAATTGTAATGTTCTTCGCCTGTTTTATCGTAAAGCAGTGATTTTTTGGAAGTACACTGTTCTAAAGTTTCGCGCGTTACCATTGTTGTGCCGCTGCTGTCAACATCGCCGTTTAAAACAGCCATTTCCAAAGTGGAGAGCGCTGTTCTGGCATCGCCGTTGGAAAAAACGGCAATCATTTCCAAAAGGTCAGGCTCTATGTTTACCTGCTGCGTGCCGAAGCCTTTTTCATCAGTTAAAGCACGTTTTAAAAGCTGCACAAGTTCTTCGGTTTTAAGTTCCTGCAAAACAAATACTTTGCAGCGTGATAGCAAAGCGCTGTTAACTTCAAACGAAGGGTTTTCCGTTGTAGCGCCGATTAAAATAATGCTGCCTTTTTCTACAAACGGCAAAAAGGCGTCCTGCTGGGCTTTGTTAAAACGGTGTATTTCGTCTACAAAAACAATAGTTTTTTCGCCGTAGCGGCGGTTGTCGTCTGCTTTTTGCATTACGGTGCGTATTTCTTTAATGCCGCTTGTAACGGCAGAAAAATCAATAAAAGCAGCTTTGGTGCTGTTGGCTATAATCCGCGCCAGCGTGGTTTTGCCAACACCGGGAGGACCCCAGAAAATCATGGAAGAAATCTGGTCGCTTTCTATTAAGCTGCGCAGCACTTTGCCTTTGCCCAGAAGATGCGTCTGCCCGACGTATTCGTCAAGGGTTTGCGGGCGCAGGCGTGCAGCCAACGGCTGTGGTAAATCATTTCCAAACAATGTTAAGGTTTCCATAATTTCGCCTCCCACCGCCATTATAATTCGGCTTTTCTTTTAGCGCAAGCGTTTTGTTAAAACGATTTTACATAATTATTAAATTTGGAAAGTACTTTTGTTTGCTAAAAGGCTTTAAAAAGTTATATAATAAAAATGACTATATTTATCGGACGGGGGACCAGAAAATGGATTGGCATAACCGTAATATGAAAATTTTAATTGGCATTTGCGTTGCGGTAGTTTTAATTGTGTGTTACCGCATTTTTGATAACATTCAGACTGAACGCGAACGTGCGGAAAGAATGTCGCGCGTGCAGGCGGTAGCGGTAGTTACGGCGCATCCGGAACGCAGGACTATTGTGCCGGAACTTGAGTTCAGCGGCACCCTTGACCCGGAATGGCAGGCAGATGTTGCCGCCAAGGTTGACGGGCGCGTGGAACGCGTTTATGTTAATGAGGGCGACCGCGTTGTAAAAGGGCAGGTACTTGCCGAACTGGAACAGCGCGATACCGATGCCGGTTTGCTGGAAGCGCGCGGTAATTATATGGATGCCGAAACAAACTTGCGCAAGGCAGAACGCGACCTTGCACGTTACAGCAAATTGTATGAACAGGGCGCAGTTTCGCAGCAGGTGGCAGATGATTATGCGTTTGCGCGTGACAATGCGGCGGCAAAACTTGATGCGGCGCGCGGTACATTGCAGGCTATGGAATCGCAATCTGCCGGTACGGTTATTACCTCTCCTGCGGACGGCATTATTTATAAGCGTTATCACCAGGAAGGTTATTATGCCACAGCCGGTACGCCGCTTTTCGCCGTGGCGGATATCAGCGTGCTGAAAACGGTTATTAACATACCGGAAGGAAATATCAGCGGCGTGGCTGTTGGCAATGAAGCTGAAATTAAACTGCCTGCTTTTGAAGGGCATAAAATTGTCGGCAAAATAACGCGCATTGCCCCGGTTGCCGATTTGCCGGCACATACTTTTGCGGCAGAAGTAAGCGTGGATAACACGGAAGGGCTTTTGGCAGGCGTTTTTGCAACCGTGCGCTTAACGGCACAGCCCAAGGAGAACGTACTGACAATACCGGTTTATGCCATTGTAATGCGCGACGACCAGAAAACCGTTTTTGTTGTTGATGAAGATAACACAGTACGCCGCCAGGTGCTTGACATTGGCTATACTGATGACAAAATTGCCGAAGTTTTAAGCGGACTGAACGGCGATGAAGAAATAGTAACAGAAGGGCATAACAAGCTGCGCGAAGGCAGGTAATTAATTATGATAGGTACTTTTATCCGCAGGCCGGTTTTTACCACCATGCTTATTTTGCTGCTGGTGGTATTCGGCATCCGCTGCTATCCGGAAATAGGCGTTGATTTGAACCCTGATGTTGATATGCCTATCGTAAGCGTGCGCGTTACTTATGACGGCGCATCGCCTGAGGAAATGGAAACGCTTATTACAAAGCCCATAGAAAACCGCGTCAGCCAGGTTGCAGGCTATAAAACCATTTCCAGTACTATCCGCGAAGGTTACAGCGAAACAACGCTGGAATTTAATATGGGCGTAGACCCGCAGGATATGGCAAGTGAAGTGCGCGAGAAGGTTGCCAGCGTGCGCAACCGTCTGCCGGATGATATTGACGAACCGGTTGTACAGACGGTAGATTTAACTTCGCAATCTATCGTTGCATATACATTTTCGTCCGAATCGCGCAGCCGCGGTGAAATACGCAGGCTGATAGAAGATAATATTCTTGATGAAATGCAGATGGTTGAAGGCGTTGCCGAAGTAACGGCCGTCGGCGCCAGCCAGCGTGTAATCCGTCTGGTGGCCAAGCCTGATAAACTTATGGAATACGGCATTTCGTTTCAGGAACTGCTGGAAAAAGTAGATGACGAAAACTACAATACACCGGGCGGCAAAGCGCGCAACCACGATATGGAAATTACCGTGCGTACAATCGGCAAATATAATAACATCGACGATATAAAAAAGGTTGTTATTGCCAACCATGACGGCAAGGCAGTTTATATCGGCGACGTGGCGGATGTTATTGACGGCTGGGAAGACGAAGATACTTTTGCCAGCGCCAACGGTGTGCCGTGCGTTATGACCTTTGTGCGCAAACAATCTAAAACTAACACTGTTGACGTTACCGACCGCGTTAACGAAAAAATGGAAGAACTTAAACAGCGTATTATTCCGCCTGATATTAAGGTTGATATCGTGCGTGACCAATCAACCTATGTGCGTGAAAATATCGCCGATGTGTGGAATACGATTTTCTTCGGCGGCGCGCTGGCGCTTTTTATAACCTATATGTTTCTGGGCAACTTCCGCGCGACAATTATCGGCGGTTTGTGCATACCTACATCTATTATTGCCACCTTTTTTATGATGAAGGCAATGGATTTTACGCTTAATAACATGTCGCTGATGGCGTTAAGCCTTGCGGTAGGCATTTTGATAGATGATGCCATTGTTGTTATTGAAAATATTTTCCGCCATATAGAAATGGGCAAAACGCCTTTTGTGGCAGCCAAAGAAGCAACAGAAGAAATTTCGCTGGCTATTCTGGCAACATCGCTTTCTTTAATGGCGGTGTTTGTGCCGGTTGGCAGCATGGGCGAAATTATCGGCCAGTATTTTAAGCAGTTCGGCTTAACGGTTGCTTTTGCCATTGCATTTTCAACTCTTGTTGCATTTTCGCTTACGCCAATGGTTTCCGCTTATTGGATTAAAGCTGAAAAGCCCGGCGAAAGCCACCGCAATAAATATGTACAGCTTGCGCTGGATAAATTTGAAAATGTTTTTCAGATTTTCCGCGGGTTGTACAGCGGCATTATGGAAAGCGCGCTGAATAATCCTAAAAAAGTTATTGCCGCCGGTTTTATTTCCCTGGCAATGAATATTGTGCTGCTGCCGTTTGTAGGTACGGAATATCAGCCTACTTACGATTCCGGCGAGTTCAGCGTTAATTTTAAAGCGCCGATTGGCACCAGTATGGAAAAAACTGTTGAACTGGCAACGCCTTTGCAGCAGGAAATTACGGCAATGCCTGAAGTTAAAATAGCAGCGCTGAATATCGGCAACGGGCGTAACCCTGTTAACCAGGGCTCAATAGATATCCGCCTTGTGCCGAGTAATGAACGCGAGCGCACCATGCAGCAGATTATGGATGATTTGCGCGCCGATGTGCGCAATGTTGAAGGTTTGAGCGTAACCGTTGTATCAAACCAGGGACGCGGGCGCGGCGACAGCCGTCCGGTACAGGTTGGCCTGCGCGGCAGCGATATTAAACAGTTGAAGGAATATGCTCTGGAACTTGCAGATTTGGTGCGTAAGGTGCCGGGGGCAACTGACGTTGATATTTCCGATTCGGATGAGCAGCCGGAAATTTTGATTAAACTTGACCAGGCACGTGCTAGCCTTTTGGGGCTTGATTCTTATTCCGTAGGCGAAGTTGTGGAAATGGCCTTTATGGGCAAAAGCACAGGCAACAGCTTTACCATCGGCGATAATGACTACGATATAATTTTGCAGCTTCCTCAAAATAAACGTACAGATATTAATGATGTTAAAAATCTTCGCGTATCATCCCGCGACGGGCAGTTTATCCGCCTTGGCGATGTGGCCGATATTACTTTGGGCAGCGGCCCGACGCGTATTGACCGTGAGGACAAACAGCGCCAGATTGTGGTTTATGCCAATACGGTAGGCACTTCTCCGGGTGAACTGATTGCCAAAATACAAAATGAACTGATACCGAGCATGAACCTGCCGCAGGGATACAACTATAAACTGATTGGCGAAGCCGATACCATGGCGCGTTCGTTTAACGAAATCGTTAAGGCGATTGTGCTGGCGGTTGTAGTTGTGTATATGGTACTGGCGGCACAGTTTGAAAGTTTCAGCCAGCCTGTTATTATCATGGCATCGCTGCCGTTTGCCATTGTCGGTGCGGTGCTGGGGCTTTTAATGATGGGACAGACGGCGAACATGATGAGTATGATTGGCTTTACCATGCTGCTTGGCCTTGTTACTAAAAACGCTATTTTATTGATAGACTACGCCAATCAGCAGCGTGAAAAAGGCATGGATATCCGCAGCGCAACGCTTGAAGCCTGTTCGCTGCGCCTGCGCCCGATACTTATGACAACGCTGTCAACAATTTTAGGCATGCTGCCTATTGCCATGGGCATCGGCGAAGGTGCGGAACTTCGCCAGTCAATGGGCGTGGTGCTGGTGGGCGGCTTGATAACATCTACCATGCTGACGCTGCTTGTTGTGCCGGTAGTGTATATGGAATTTGAACAGTGGAAGGCGAAACATTATAAGCCTTCCGGTGAAGTACAGGCATAATTTTAAGTTAAATTTTTTAAGGCTCTGCTAAATGGGCAGGGCCTTTCTTGTATAATTATTTACAAAATGCTTAAATTTGTCTGTACCGCCGCTGCAAAATCCTGTATAATAAATGTAAAATGTAAGTAAAAACCAAGTAAAACAACAAAGCGGGGAGGACTTATGGTTTACTTTTTCGGATTTTTAGGCGGTCTGGCATTATTCCTTTACGGCATGCAGCTTATGGGCGAAGGCTTGCAGCGTGCA
>USHB01000052.1 GCA_900554395.1 uncultured Phascolarctobacterium sp. | reverse complement strand
ATACGCCGCTGTGCTCGCGTGAAGTTTTGGCGGTAAAACTTACAGAAGTTATGGTTAAAGGATTAATAGAACGTATGCCCGGAGTTTTGGGCGGTGGCGCCGCTGCCGAAGTGCTTGACGCCGCAGCTAAAGCCGATGTGCTTGCCATCGGCCCGGGGCTTGGTACCAGTGAAGCCACCGGCGAAGTAATTATGAATATTTTGCAAAGCTATGAAGGCACGGCGGTTATCGACGCTGATGCGCTGACAGCTTTAAGCCGCAGCGTGGAAACCCTGCCTCAGCTTAAATGCACCAAAATTTTAACGCCCCACCCGGGCGAAATGGCGCGTTTGTGCGGTTTAAGCGCTGCCGAAGTTGATGCGCGCCGCGTTGAACTTGCGCAAAAATACGCAGCCGAATGGAACTGCGTACTGGTGCTTAAAGGCGCGCCGACCGTTATCGGCTGCCCGGACGGCACGGTTTACGTAAACACCACTGGCACAAGCGCTATGGCAACCGGCGGCTGCGGAGATGTGCTTACCGGCGTTATCGCAGGGCTGTGCGCGCAGGGCATAGAAGCGGAAGCCGCCGCTGTTTGCGGTGTGTATCTGCACGGGCTGGCAGGTGAACTTTTGGCAGACGGCTGCATTGGCATTGCGGCGGGAGAACTGGCGGATTTTGTTCCGGAAGCGCGCCGTATGGTGGAAAATGGCGAAATTTAAGTGAAATTTGCGGCAGAAAAGCCTGCATTTATTTACAGAACTTTGTAAAAATGATAAAATTATTTAGCTAACAACGTGATAAAGGAGTGACGGGCTTGCACAAAAAAATAATTAGCTTACTATTATTTATAATAAGTATTTTTGCCTGCGTTTCCGCTTATGCGGCAGAAGTAACTGATGTGCGCTGGGGGCTTGACAGATATAACGTACTGCGCCTTGTTGTGGATTTGGATTCCGCACCGGGCTACAATATCAGTTTTCAGGGGCAGACAATGCTGGTAACGCTTAATGCGGATTTAAACTCCAAGGTTACGCGCAGTTTTAAAATGCGCAGCACGCTTGCGCCGACGATGACGGTATCGGGCAGCCCCGGCAAAACGGTGCTTAAACTCCCGCTTACCCGCACTATCGGTACGCAGGATTACAATGCGTTTACGTTAAAAAATGACCCCGTAACCAAACGCCCGAACCGCTTGGTTGTAGATATTACCGCGGATAAAACCGCAACTCCGAGCGTGGTAATTCCCAAAACAACACCGGCTAAAACCGAAACTGCCAAACCGGCAGCAACCACGCCAAAAGCAACGGTTCCCAAAGCTACTACGCCTAAAGTAACCGTTCCCAAAAAGCAGGCGGTAGAAAAGAAAGAGGAAAAGAAAACATCCAAATCAGACGGGTATAAAACTAGTGGCGGGCTGAAAGGCAAAAAAATTGCCCTTGATGCCGGACACGGCGGCAGCGACCCGGGTGCTATCGGCGCCAGCGGCACACGCGAAAAGGATGTAACTTTAAAAATTACCAAAAAAGTACAGGAATTATTAAAGAAAAAAGGCGCTAAAGTAAGCATGACGCGCACTACCGATAAGGATGTATACGGCCCGGGGGCCAGCGACGTGCAGGAATTGCAGGCGCGTGTTGATGTAGCGGAAGATAACGATGCCGATATTTTTGTAAGCATCCATATCAACTCCTCTACCAATAAGAGCGTAGGCGGCTTCACGTCTTACTATTATCCCAAAACAAATAACGATGCCCGTCTGGCACAGGCTGTGCAGGACAGGCTTGTTAAAAACTTCGGCCTGGATGATTTAGGTATCCGCAAAGCAAACTTTTATGTAAACAAACGCTGCAGCATGCCTTCAACGCTGCTGGAACTTGCCTTTATCTCCAATCCTAAAGAAGAAAAACTGATGAAGAGCAACTGGTATATTAACAAACTGGCAAAATCCATTGCCGACGGCATTGAAGATTATTTTGATTAACGGAGGGTACTAATATGCTGAAAAAATTTTTTGCAGTACTCTGCGTGGTACTAATGACTTTGCTGACGGCCGCCTGCACGCAGGACGTAAAACCTGCCATGCCGCAGGGTACGCAGGCGCAGACCGGTAAATACACGGTAACTGTTTACCGCCTGCCCGCTGACGGCACGGAACTGCTTTATGCCGAAAAAGTAACCGTGGAAGGCGAAGAAAAGAACTTGCCGCTGTTGGCTTTAAATGCTTTGATAAGTACGCAGCCGCAGGATAAAAAGCTGATTAACGGCTTCCCGAAAGATTTGAAAATCCGCAGCCTGACGGTTGATAAAGGCGTGGCAGTTGTTGATTTAAGCAAGGAAATTTACAATATCGAAGCCGGCTCGTACACCGAGATGATGCTGACTGACGCCATTACTAATACGCTGACGGAGTTTCCCGAAATTAAAGAAGTAAACTTTTTGATTGAGGGCAAAAAGGAAGGCAGCATAAAAGGGCATATTGATTTATTGGACGCCTTTGAGCGCGATACAGACATGATAGCAAAATAACAGGGGCAGTACCGGCAAGTTCCGGTACTGCTTTTTGGCATTACGGAGAAAGGATTTTTATGATGGAAATTTATTGTAAAGACAGTGCTGCGACAGAAGCTCTTGGGCGACTTTTGGGCAGCCTTGCGGATGATGGCGATGTATACTGCCTGACAGGGGATTTGGGCGCAGGCAAAACGCTGCTCTCGCGTGGTATTGCCGCCGGGCTCGGCGCCGATACGGCAGATGTAAACAGCCCTACCTTTGCCATAATGAATGTGTACGAAGGCAGGCTCCAGATGCGCCATTTTGACTTGTACCGCATACAGGATGCGGACGAACTGTACAACACCGGCTTTGGCGAATACTGTGGCACGGACGGCGTGACGGTTGTAGAATGGGGCGAACTGTTTTTAAGCGAGCTGCCGGAAGAATATTTGCATATTACGATAGAAATTGAAGGCGCCGGGCGTAAAATTATTTTTAAGCCGCAGGGCGCGCGTTACGAAAAACTTTGCGGGGAAGTGGAAAAAAATGCTGGTACTGTCGATTGATACGGCAACGAAAGGCTGCGCCGTCGGTTTATGCCGTGACGGCAAAATTTTGGCAGAATATAAAATAAATATGGGCATGACCCATTCGGAAGGATTAATGCCGCAGCTTGAACAGCTTTTGGCACGCACCGGCGTGCAGAAGGCAGATATTGATTTAATCGCCGTCAGCATGGGCCCAGGTTCGTTTACCGGTCTGCGCATTGGGCTTGCTACTGCGGAAGCACTGGCCTATGCGTGGAAAAAACCTTTGCAGGGCGTGGCAACGCCGCTGGCGCTGGCATATAATCTGCCGGTGGCAGACATAGTGCTTTCGCCTGTTTTGGATGCGCAGAAGGGCAATTACTACCAGGCGCTGTATGAATGGCAGGACGGAGAAGTAAAAGAACTGCAAAGCGTACAGGTAGTTAATAAAGAGCAGCTTTTGGAAAACCTTGCCCTGCAGGGCAAACCGGCTGTTATTTTAGGTGAATGCAATAAACTTGAAAGCATGGAACTGCCGCAGTGGTGCACGCTTGCGCCTGACTATCTGCGCCTGCCGCAGGCAGCTGGTACTGCGCTTGCTGCGCTTAAAGCCTATAACCCCGAAGAACAAAACGGCATTTTCGGGCTGGAGCCTTACTATATCAGAAAATCGGAGGCAGAAGAGCTATGGGAACAGAAGCATGGGAAACAGTAATCCGTGATATGTCCTTCGGAGATATTATCGACGTCAGCAAAATAGAAAACGATACTTTTTTTGACGCCTGGAACGAAAGCATGTGGCTGGATGAACTAAACAACAGCCTTACAACATATATTGCCCTTGAAGAAAACGGCAGGGTAATTGGCTATGCCGGTTACTGGCTGGTAGCAGGGGAAGCGCAGATTACGCGCGTTGCCGTAACTAAAGAAGAACGCGACCGCGGGCTTGGTACACGGCTTACCGCCGCGCTTATTAACCGTGCGTGGCAGGCAGGAGCGGAAGCCGTAACGCTTGAAGTGCGCCAAAGCAATACCGCAGCACAGAAAATGTACTTAACTTGCGGGTTCAGGGCAGAGGGCGTGCGCCCGGGCTATTATGCCGATAACCATGAGGACGCGGTTATTATGTGGCTGTACAGGGAGGCAGAAACCCATGAATAAAGACATTTACATACTGGGCATAGAATCAAGCTGCGATGAAACAGCGGCGGCGGTGGTAAAAAACGGACGTGAAGTTTTAAGCAACATTATTTCTTCACAGGTGCCGATTCACCGCAAATACGGCGGCGTTGTGCCGGAAATTGCTTCGCGCAACCATATCCGCAACGTGCTGCCGGTAATAGATGAAGCGCTTGCTAAAGCCAATGTGCCGCTCGAGCAAATTGACGCCGTTGCTGTAACTTACGGTCCGGGGCTTGTAGGCGCGCTTTTGGTAGGGCTTTCGGCAGCCAAGGCGCTTGCCTGGGCGGCAGATAAACCGCTTATCGGCGTTAATCACCTTGAAGGGCATGTATTTGCCAACTTTTTAAACGATGCCGGATTAAAACCGCCGTTTCTGGCGTTGGTAGTCAGCGGCGGGCATACGGCGCTTCTGGTTGTTAAGGATTACAACAGTTTTGACCTGCTGGGGCAAACCCGCGACGATGCTGCCGGTGAAGCATTCGATAAAGTTGCGCGCGTTTTGGGGCTTCCTTATCCCGGCGGGCCGGAAGTGGAAAAACTGGCGCAGGAAGGCAATGCGCTGGCGATTGATTTTCCGCGTGCCAAACTGGGCGATAATTTTGAATTTAGTTTCAGCGGTTTAAAATCGGCAGTTATCAACTATCTGCATAATAAACAGCAGGCTGGGGAAGAAGTGAACCGTGCCGATGTGGCAGCATCGTTCCAGCACGCCATTGTGGATGCGCTGGTGCAGAAAAGCGTGCAGGCCATTAAGCAGACCGGCTTAAAGGAAATTGTACTGGCAGGCGGCGTTTCGGCCAACAAAACACTGCAAAACGCACTGGCGCAGGCAGCACAGCGTGCAGGCGCGCGGCTTGTGCACCCAACGCCCATTCTTTGCACGGATAACGCAGTGATGATTGCCTGCCGCGGTTACTTTATGTACATTAACGGCGAAAAAAGCCCGCTTGATTTAAACGCAGTGCCATCTTTAAAATTGGGATAAACACTGTCTACTGTAAAATACAAAAACTGTGGATAACGTGCATAAGTCTGTGAAAAAGCATAAAATGCACACCTTTTTGTGAGGAAAAGTCTGTGCATAATGTGGATAACATTGTGGATTACTGTGTAAAACATTATTAATGTAAATTTTTTGAAAACTTAGGATTAACACTATGTTAAAAAACCTTAACAGTGAACAGAAGAATATACTGGCTTCCATCAGGCAGGGCATGGATTTTGCCGCCGATATCGCCCACGCCTGCATTACAGTTTATATCGCATCGGACGACAAACGTTTTTTGCGCGTTTATCATCAGTCGATGCCTAAAACACAGTTTTTGCAGCAGCCGGAACTTGCACCGGGGCGTGAAGTGCGTATCGGTGAAGAACCGCTGGTGGCGCGCTGTTTGCAGCGCAATGTGCCGCTTGAAGGCAAGCGTGAACTGAGCCTTGGCAAATTTGCGGGGGTGCGCGTGTATCCCGTGCAGGACAGGCGCGGCAAATGTTTTGCTGCCGTAGTGTTTGACCTTTCCGGCGTGGAGGATGTTTTTATCAGCGTGGCGTTTGAGTTTTTAAAAAATCCTGCCAAGCAGGAAGGCGCCAGCGAGTTTTATGAACGGCTTGCCCCGGGCGACGGGCTGATGGTGGTTGATACAGATAAGAGAATAATTGCCGCCAATTCCACAGCACGCCATATTTTTCAGGTGGTAGGCGTTACAAACCTTATCGGGCTGCGTACCAACAGCATGCAGATTAACTGGCCGCTGGTAGGCATGGTGCTTAAAACAGGCACTGCCGAAGGCAAGGAAATACGCCTGCGCGGCATGCTTTTGGCCATGCGCGTGGTGCCGGTGGGTGGAACTACGGAAGCGCGCTATGCCGTTGTAGTTCTGCGCGATATTACCGAACTGAAAAAGCGCGACGAAGAACTGCTTGTAAAATCGGCGGTTATTAAAGAAATACACCACCGCGTAAAAAACAACCTGCAAACCATTGCCAGCCTGCTGCGCCTGCAAATGCGCCGCGCTGAGGCGGACGAAACAAAGCAGGTGCTGCGTGACTGTATCAGCCGCGTAAACAGCATTGCCGTTGTGCACGAATTTTTATCGCAGCAGGGCAGCGGCAAAGTTGATATGGCAGTAGTGGCGCAGGGGATTTACAAAGCTGTTTTAAGCGGTATGGCAGCGCCGGAGCTGAATTTAAAAACGGAGTTCAGCGCCGATGAAGTGCTGGTATCTTCGGAAAAAGCCACCAGTATAGCGCTTGTGCTTAACGAAATGCTGCAAAACTGTTTTGACCATGCCTTTACAGGGCGCACGCAAGGAGCAATCAGCGTAACGCTGCGCCGCAGTGAGACAGGCTGCGTGCTTACCGTTGCAGATGACGGCATTGGTTTGCCGCCGGGCTTTACAGGGCTGCCGCAGAACAGTTTGGGGCTGCGCATAATAAAAACAATGGCCGAAGCCGATTTACACGGAACTTTTAAAATAGAAAACAGGCAGCAGGGTGGAACCTGCGCCGAAGTTGCAGTACCTTTGGGGGGATAAAAATGGAAGGGTTAAAAATTATTATTGCCGATGACGAAGCGCTGATACGCCTTGATTTGCGTGAGATGCTGACAGAAGCCGGACATGATGTGCTTGGGGAAGCCGCAGACGGTGAGGCAGCTGTGGAACTGGCGCAGCGTTTAAAGCCGGATTTGGTGATAATGGATGTTAAAATGCCTAAAATGGATGGCATAACCGCAGCGGGGATTATTACGGAAAACCATATTGCGCCGGTGCTGCTTTTAACAGCGTACAGCCAGCAGGATATGGTGGAAAAAGCCAACAGCAGCGGCGTAATGGCCTACCTTGTAAAGCCGGTGCGCGAAGAACAGCTTTTTGCCAGCATGCAGGTGGCAATAGCCCGTTTTAAGGAATACCGCCGCATGGATGATGAACTGGCAGATTTGCGTGAAAGTCTGGAAACACGCAAACTGCTTGACCGCGCCAAAGGCATTTTAATGGCGGCGCATGGGCTGACGGAAGACGAAGCCTACAGCAAAATGCGCCAGTACAGCATGAACCGCCGCATAACCTTAAAAGAACTTGCCGAAGCAGTTATCGCCTCAGCAGAAAAGAGAAAATAAAAAACGCCGCTTTCAAAGCGGCGTTTTTGCATTTGTTATTACATTTCTTTAATAAACTTGCAGAGTTTATCAACTGCATCCTGCGGGGTGGACCAGCTTGTGCAGATACGCACGGCAGCTTTGCCGTCCGGCAGGTTTTCCCACAGGGCAACTTTAAAGTGCTGGCTGATTTTTTCGTAGGTTTCTTTCGGCAGGATTACAAACTGCTGATTGGTGGGGGAATCTACCAAAAATTCCAGCCCTTTTTGCTGCAAGGCGGCTTTTACCTGCATGGCTGCATCAATGCCGTGTTTGCACACTTTGTAATACAAACCGTTGGTAAACATGGCTTCAAACTGAATGCCAAGCAGCCTGCCTTTGGCAAGTACGCTGCCGCACTGTTTCATCAGCGGAATAAAATCTTCTTTAATGGCAGGGTTCAAAATAACGGCTGCTTCGCCAAACAACAGGCCGCATTTGGTGCCGCCGATGTAGAACACATCGCAGTTATTGGCAATATCGGCCATGGTAAAATCGCAGGCGGGGCTTGTTAAGCCGTAGCCCAAGCGCGCGCCGTCGATATAAAGATACAGATTGTACTGCTTGCAGACGGCATACAAATCTTCCAGTTCCTGTTTGCTGTACAGCGTGCCGATTTCCGTCGGCTGTGAAATATATACCATTTTAGGCATTACCAGATGTTCGCGGCTGGGGTCATGCAGATATTTTTCCTGTTCTGCGGCAATCTGGGCAGCAGTAAGTTTGCCGTCCGTATCCGGCAGGGCAATTACTTTATGGCCGCTGCGCTCAATAGCGCCTGCCTCGTGCGTGTTAATGTGGCTGCGTACGGTGCCGTATACGCCGTGGAAGGGGCGCAGCGCGGCAGAGATAATTGTCAGGTTGGTCTGCGTGCCTGCCATTAAAAAATATACATCAGCATCGGGGCGCGCACATTCTTTCTGAATTAAGGCGCGTGCCGCTTCGCAGTACACGTCTTCGCCGTAGCCCGGCGTTTCTTCAAGGTTGGTAGCGCTTAAAACTTCTAAAATTTCCGGCGTGCAGCCGGTGGCGTAATCGTTAGTAAAATAGTACATTGCCTTGCCTTCTTTCTTTATTGGGCACGCCTGCTGCGGATAACCTCAAAAATAATCGGGGTCAGCGAGAACAGCACGATGCCCATTGTTACATACGAAAAGTTTTGTTTAATAAACGGAATGTTGCCGAAAAAGTAGCCGCCGCCGAGGAAAATAAATACCCAGGTGCATGCGCCGCTGACGTTATAAATGGCAAATGTGCGGTAATGCATGCTGCCGATGCCTGCCACAAACGGTGCAAAAGTGCGTACAATCGGAGCAAAACGCGCTAAAAAGATTGCTTTATGCCCGTGTTTGGCATAAAAATCTTCGGCTTTTTTTACGTATTCAGGCTTGATAAAACGCGAGTGCGCCTCAAGCATTTTATGCCCGAAATGTTTGCCTATTTCATAATTGCAGGCATCGCCAGTAATGGCAGCCACCAGAAAAATTACGGCTAAAAGCGGCAGGCTAAGTCCATCGGCAGTAGCCGCCAATGCGCCGCAGGCAAACAGCAGCGAATCGCCCGGTAAAAACGGCGTTACCACAAGCCCTGTTTCGCAAAAAACAATAACAAACAAAAAGGCGTAAATCCAGTGCCCGTATGTTTCCATAACCATGGGCAGATAACGGTCAAAATGCAGGATAAAATCAACAAGATTGGAATAAATAGCTTCCATCGTTTCCTCCTTATACAAAAACTAACAATATTTTACCACAAAGCCGCCCAAAAGAATAGAAAAAATAATTTTGTAAGCATTAACTAACTTTGTGCTGTTTTGCCGCCTGTAATGTGCTATAATATCATTGTTGAATTAAATAAGCG
>USHB01000051.1 GCA_900554395.1 uncultured Phascolarctobacterium sp. | reverse complement strand
CCGCCTGCCGCTTTAAGCTGCCGCTCCAAAAGCGGAGTTGCAATATCGGCCGGGCACACGCAGTTCACACGCAGGCGCGGCGCTGTATCCAGCGCCAGGGCGCGGGTAAACGCCACTACGGCGCCTTTGCTGGCGCAGTAGGCAACGCAGCCGTAGTTGCCGTTTATCCCGGCATCCGAGGCAACGTTTACCACCGCGCCCGCTGCCGCAAAATGTGGCAGCAGCGCCTGCGTTAAAAACACGGTGCCTTTTATGTTCACGTTAAAAATTTCATCAAATTCCGCTTCAGTAAGCATTTCCATGCTTTGCTCACTGTATATGCCGGCGCTGTTTACCAAAAAATCCACTGCGCCTGCTTTTTTTATTTCTGCGGCAGCGTTTTGGCAATCAGCTACTTTCGCCACATCGCAGGCAACAAAATGCACTTTATCCGCATAAGCAGCGGTAAGTTCAGGCATTAACGCAGGCTGTTCATGCCGCGCCAAAAGCCATACTTCCGCACCGTCTGCCAGCAGCAGGCGCGCCGCCGCCAGCCCTATGCCGCTTGTGCCGCCGCTGATAACGGCGCGTTTACCTTCACATCCGTAATTCATTCTCTGCATCCTTTCTTTCCGGCGGCAAAATCATAATTACCGTGGTTTCTTCATCAGGCACGCTTTCCATGCTTACCTTTATGTTATGCCGCAGGGCAATTTCCCGGGCAATGGCCAGCCCCAGCCCGCTGCCGTTTTTGTTGGCTTCGCCGCGCGTTTTGTAAAAACGGTCAAACACATAGGGCAAATCTTCCTGTTTAACGCCGCTGCCGTGGTCGGTTACGGTAAGGCGGTCGCCGTGCAGCGCCAGTTCCACCATGCTGCCTGCCGGGCTGAATTTAATGCTGTTGTCTAAAAATATCATCAGCATCTGGCGCAGACGCCCGTAGTCGCCTTCAAGCACATACAGCTTTTTATCCAGCTTAACGCTTACTTCCACGCCTTTTTTCTGTCCAAGCTGCTTGCTGGCACGCGCTGCATCCTGCACAACGTCGCACAAATTAATCATTTCTTTTTCAATGGGGAAATCCGTGTTCTGCAAGCGCGATAAATCCAGCAGGTCATTAATCAGCCGCTGCAAAAACAGGCTTTCCTTCAGCATTTGTTTGTAATACTGCTCTACTTCGGCAGGGTCGGTTACAACCTTATCGCTTAATGCTTCCAGGCTGCCGCGGATAACGGTTACCGGCGTGCGCAATTCGTGCGATATGTTGGCGATAAAGCTGCGGCGCAGTTTTTCCAGCTTGCGCCCTGCCTCATCGGCATCCAGCAGTCGGTCGCCCAGTTCGTCAAGCGTATCGGCCAAAGCGCCTATTTCATCATTCTGGGTAATGTTGCAGCGCTCGGTGTAATCATGTTCAGCCATTTTGCGCGCTACTGCCTTCATGCGGTTCAGCGGGCGGGTAAACTTCCAGCTGAAAAGTACGCTTAAAAACGATACCAGAAGCAGCGCTATTGCACAGGACAAAAGCAGTATTTTTACGCCTTCCCACGTTGCCGATTGCAGGCCCTGCACCGGATAATGCAAAAGCACAACCGCACGGATAATGCCGTTTTCGTCATATACAGGCGCCGCTGCGCAGAGCATTATTTCTTCCCTTACGGGGTTAAAATCTTCCGATACGGATACCGTGCCGCCAAAAGCCCGCTCCACGCAATTTTTGGTAGTTTCCGGCAGTTGTTCAAAAGTAATGGTGCGGCGCGGCGGTTCTGCTTTCTGCTCAGGTATTTCCATGCCGCCCTGCATCATATGGCGGCGGTGCATATTCATGCGGTGGTGCATCCGCTGCGGCAGTTTTAATTCACGCCCGGCGTCAACTACCCATACGTCCTCCATGGTAATATTGTTAATGTAGCCGATAAAACGTGTGTTGGCTATGCCGCCGCGGCTTTCCAGCCAGCGGGCGTTTTCGCTCAGCACTTCGGCAATGCGCACGGCGCGCTGCTCCAGTTCCGTGCGTTTCATATCAATGGTATGCGCACGGAAAAAATGGGCAAAGCTGCCGCCAACCACTACTGCAAATACCAAAAGCACCGCAGCAAAGTATAAAGTTAATTTTAAAGCAATTTTGTTATGCATTTGCTTTCTCCTCAAAACGGTAGCCTACTCCCCAAATGGTTTTTATCTCCCATCCGGGATGCTCACATTTATCGAGTTTGGCACGCAGGCGCTTAATGTGCGAATCTACAGTGCGGCTGTCGCCGTAATAATCATAGCCCCACAGGCTGTCCAAAAGATTATCGCGCGAAAAAACCTTGCTGCTGTTTTTGGCAAGCGTCCACAAAAGCTCCACTTCCTTTTTGGTCAGCGGCACTTCGCACCCGCCAACGCTTACAGCGTATTTATCCAAATCAATTACCAGATTGTCATAGCTGTATACGTTGCGGTTGTTAATTTCCTCACGCGGCTGCATGCGGCGCAAAATTGCACGCACGCGCGCCATAACTTCGCCCGCGCTGAACGGTTTAATAATATAATCGTCCGCGCCGATATCAAGCCCCATGATTTTTTCAAAATCTTCTCCGCGGGCGGTAACCATAATTACCGGCACCAGCGATTTGCTGCGCAAACGGCGGCATACTTCAAAGCCGTCCATTTTGGGCATCATCACATCCAAAAGCACCATGGCAATATCAGCTTCGTTTTCGTCAAAAAGGCGCAGCGCTTCTTCGCCGTCGAGCGCCACCAGAGGCTCAAAGCCTTCTTTGCGCGCATAACCCGATAAAATAGATGTAATTTGTTTATTATCATCAGCAATCAGCATTTTTGCCACTGCCCTCATCCTCCCAAATAAATCTTATCTATATTATACTCGCAACCGGGGCAGATTGACCAATAATTTTTTAAGGCAAAAATATGTCCTAATCTTACAAAAAAATATTAAAAAAATAAATTTTTGCCATAATTTTGCCACAGCCGCCCTGTACAATAAAAGCAAGCTAAGATATGATAGTAATAGAACATAAAGGAGTGACCGAATATGTTAAAAAGCAAATTATTTAAATCTCTTGTAGTTGCAGGTTTAATCTGCGCAGTAAGCGTGCCGGTGTTTGCCGCAGGGCAGACAGAACCCGCTCAGCCCACCGTGCGTGATAAAGTAGAAAAAATTTTGAGCGAAGGCGATAAAGATGTGCGCCGTCCGATGCCGGTACGCCGCGGCGGACCGCAGTTAACCCACGAACAGCGTACCGAACGCCTGGCAGCACGCCTTGCGTGGATGGAAATGACCCCGCAGCAGAAATTTGAACAACGCCAAAAATGGCACGATGAATTTTTGGCAAAACTGCCTGCCGAAAAACGCGAAGCCATTGAAAAACGCGAAGCCGAAGCCAAGGCAAAATGGGCAAGCATGACAGACGAACAAAAACAGGCAGCGCTTAAAGATATGTTCCGCGGCCCGCGCGGCGATTTCAAGCTGCACTGCGGCTGGGGACGCGGCCACCATGGCTACCGTTATGACCGCGACCGCCATTATGACCGCTACCACCACAACGGCCACTGCGACTGGGGCAATGACTGCCCGTTCTATGACGAAGATAATAACTAATCCGTCATAAAAACTTTTCCAATAACAATCAGCTAAAACAAACTAACCTTTCCCCAAATAAATCTTAAAACTTAAACCAATCCTTAAACCTTTCCTCTCCAAAGAAAAAACCACCCATTAAAGGGTGGTTTTTTTGTTATATGTTCTCAATACCCAAAAATTTCTTTGGCTTCTTTCATATTGGCAACGGGGTCAACCGCAAAGGGGCAGCGTTTAGTGCAGGCGCCGCAGGCAATGCAGTCGCCCGCGTGGGCACTAAGCGCGGCATAATGCTCGCGCACGGTTTCCGGTACTTCGCCCTGCGCTTTGGCAAGGTTTAAAAACTTGGTTACGGTTGCCACATCAATGCCTTTGGGGCACGGTGCGCAGTGCCCACAGTACATGCAGTGCCCCTCCCAGCTTATTTTGGGGAAGCTGGCAAATACAGCGGCGTAATCTTTTTCACTTTCGCCTGCTTTTTCGTAATCAAGCGAGGCTTTCAGTTCTTCTATGCTGCGCGCTCCGCTCATTACCGTTGCCACAGCCGGGCGCGTCAGTGCATAATGCAGGCACTGCACTGCTGTAAGTGCCTTGCCTGCCGGGCTGAACTCACTTAAAAGGTCGCCGCCGCCAAACGCTTTCATTACGGTAATGCCCACGCCCAAACGCTGGCAGGTTTCGTAAAGTTCCGCACGTTTGGGGTCAAGGTTCAGCAAATTGTTTTTATAGCTTTCTTCTGCCCAAAGCTGTTCTACGTCTTCCGTGCCGGGCAGCAAATCGTAACAGGGGTTCACGCTGAACATCAGCACTTCCACCTTGCCGCTGTTTACGGCATCCAGCGCCGCCAGCGGGTTATGGCTGCTTACGCCGATATGTTTGATTTTGCCCTGCGCTTTCAGTTCCAGTGCGTAATCCAAAATGCCGCCGGTTTCAATTTCATGCCACAGAGCGGACGAATCCACATAGTGAATCATACCTATATCAATGTAATCTGTCTTTAAATTTTGCAGCATCAGTTCAAACGCTGCTTTAACTTCGGTTAAATTGCGCGTTGCTTTATACTGCCCATCCTGCCATACCGTGCATAAATGCGCTTGATAGATAAAATCATTGCGGCGCGCGCCCAGTGCCGCGGCAATGTTTTTGTGCATCTCCGGGTTGGGGCTGTATAAATCCATGCAGTTTACTCCGGCAGCCAGTGCCAGTTTAAACATTTCAGCGGTAAATTCCGGGCTTTGTCCGTTAAAGCCTTCGCAGCCCAGCCCTATCTCACTTACCTGCAGGCCTGTTTTGCCAAGTTCGCGGTATTTCATAACCATGCCTCCTTCAACATTTCCGTCAAACAATATCTGTGTATTTTACTGCTTATATGTTTATTGTAAATAAAATGCTGCTTCCGCGCAAGTTAGAAGCCGCTCCAACCACAGCAAAAATTTATTTATCTGCCCTTTGGCGAAACCAACTTTTCTTTTATTTGCCCTTATGCTATACTAATGCCTGCGAGATAATCTGATGGTCGGCTTCTCTCCACTATTTGGGGAGGTGGTGAACCAGTGAGTACCTACGAAACGTTATCTTTGATGGTAGCTTTCGGTATTCTGGTAGCTACCATTATTTCTGCCCGGCGTTAATAACGCGGAAATGAAATAAGGCCGTCCGACGGTCGCGGGCAGCCTTTTTTCAACTGAATTTTTAATTCTGCGGAGAGGACTGACGCACCAACATCAGATTATCTCTCTTTCATTATTATAACAAACTCAAAAATAATGTCAAACTTTACCGTCTGCTTTTGCAGCCGGTATTTTTTATATCTTCACATACTCCTGCCAAAATGGATAGCTGCTTAACGCTATTACCGCCAAAAGCACAAGGTAATCGGCAAGCGCGAGTTTTTGCTGCGGCATGTTTTTATAAGTGTTGGCGCCAAAGCCTTTCAGTTCCATGCTGAGCGCAAGGGTTTCGCTTTTGGCAACGGCGCGCATTACCAGCGGACGGATAACAACAACGTAAGACATCAATCGTTTTATTGCATTGCCCCGGTTGGAATAGCCGCGGCAGCTCTGCGCGTCCAAAGTAATGGTGCTGTCTGCCAGAAAGTTAGGCACAAAGCGCAGCGCAGTAGTCAACATAAAGGCGTATTCGCACGGCAGATGGAACTTTGTTACCAGGGCCTGTGCAATATCCTGAATGCGCGTTGCCGCCAGCATGCACAAAAACGCCATGGTCATAACCAGCATGCGCAAACCGCCGACAAGCGCAATTTCCAAAGGCGAACCGAACAAAAGCTGCAACAGCACCATCAGCCCGGTAAACACCGCCAAACCGCCAATAGCCGCCATCGTCATGCGGTCATGCTTGATGGAAAGGAGCAGCGCCAGCTCTAAAACCAAAATTGTCGCCACAGCCATAACCGGCAGAATAAATACCCACGCCGTTACCGCCACCGTTACAATTATCTGCGTAAAAGCCGATATTTTCATAACTGCGCCTCCTTCCGCATAATTTTACTGCAAAAATCTTCCGGGCTTGTTGCCGTAATGCCAAGTGCATTGCCTACGGCAGATGCCGTCGGGTAACGCAACCCCCAGCGTTCTACGTTAATACTGCCGTCAAACAGCTTTGCGGGCGTTCCGTCAAATACCAGATTGCCGTTATGCAGCACTACCGTGCGCTGTGCATAGCGGCGCACCGTATCCATATCGTGCGAAATTAAAACAACGGTAATGCCTTCTTCTTCGTTCAGCGCTTTTAAATAACTCATCATGCGCTCTTTTTCCACAGCATCCTGCCCGTTGGTTATTTCATCTAAAATCAGCGTGCGCGGGTTCAGAGCCAAAGCCGCCGCCACACCCAGACGCCGCTTTTGCCCAAAACTCAAAAGGCGCGGGTACGCATCTGCCAAATCGCTCAGCCCTGTTGCCGCAAGCGCTTTTTCCACCTGGCGTTTTATGGTTTCTTCCGTCAGCTTTTTGGCGCGCGGCCCGTAAGCAACCTCGTCAAAAACCGTATCTTCCAAAATCTGCAAATCAGGATTCTGGAACACATAACCGATTTTATCTGCCAAATCGGCAGGCTCCATTTTGGCAATATCCTTGCCGTCAACCAAAATCTGCCCGCTGCGGGGATGAAGAAGCGCCATGAACAGGCGGCTCAGCGTAGTTTTGCCGCTGCCGTTATGCCCCAAAAGCGCAACAAATTCGCCGCTTTCAATTTTTAAATCTATGTCATGCAGCACCGGCTGCCCGCGCAGATATGCAAAATTGACTTCTTTTGCCTCCAGCATCACGCCTCACCCCCTGTAAAGCCCTTTTCTTTAAGTTCTGTCACGGCTTCTTCTTCCGTACGCCATGCGCCAAGGCTCACGCCAAACTTTTCTTCAAGCCCCAACTTAATGCGCCACAGCGCCGGCACAAACTGCCGCAGAGTTTCGTCTTTATACATTACCGCCGCGGCGTTTTCGTATTTATCCGCCGTTACAAGGCGCCCGTTTTTAAGCACAACCAAATCCGTCATATAAGGCAGCAGATAGTCGATGCGTTGTTCAACCACTACAATGGTTGTGCCGTATTCCTTATGGATTTTATATAAAAGACCGTACAGCGAATTGGCTCCGTCCGGGTCCATTGCCGATACCGGCTCATCTAAAACAATAATTTCCGGATGCACAGCAAGCACCGAAGCCAGCAGCAAACGCTGGCGCTGCCCGCCGCTGAGTTCATCAAGCTGATAGCTTTCACGCCCCGGAAGGCCAACATCTTCCAGCGCCCTGCGGGTGCGTTCTTCAACTTCTTCCGGCTTAAAACCGTGGTTCAGCAGGCTGAAGGCAACTTCCTCCCCCGCGGTAAGCGAAACAAGCTGGCTTTCGTAATCTTCCAGCATCAGCCCCAGGCGCATGGCAATATCAGATACTTTTTTGCCTTTGGTGCTTTCACCCAAAACCATTACATTGCCGCTGTACGCGCCGCCCATATAAAACGGCACAATGCCTGCCATGGCTTTGCACAGCGTAGTTTTGCCGCTGCCGCTCGGCCCTGCGATAACCGTAAAGGACCCGCGCTCAATTTTAAAATCTATATCGTGCAGCACTACATTATTCTTTTTATAAGCAAAGTAAAAATGCTGTAACTCTACAACCGTTTCCATCAGTTATCTTCCTCCTGTACAAAAAACAGCCTGCGTACCGGCCCGTACAGCAAAAAGGTTATGCTGCCGTTTAACACGCCAATAACAGCCACCACCGGCAGCATGGCGTACAGCCATACAGTAAAGGGCAAATCCATAACAATTTTTAAAATAAACGTAAACACGCCGCCGCTCATCAAAGTGGCCGCCAGCCCTGTAATAAACGGGCGCAAGCGCCATTTTTCCAGTTTAACCGCCAGCATCGCCTTAACAAGCAGGCAGCACACTATTGCGCCGCACACTTCACTGGCAAGGTTGCCCAGCGGAAATGCCGATTTTGATGAAGGCACCAGAGTCATGCCCGATATAAAACCGATGCCTATTGCCTGCGGCAGCGACGGATTGGTAAGGTTGATGACAATGGAATACATTGCAATCGTCCAGTTAGGCGTAACGCCGCCCACGTTAGGGCTTACCGTATGCAGAATAATGCCTATCGCCAAAAGCATTGCCGTTATCGCCACCCAGCGGTAACCATCCTGCGTAGGTTTAACTTCCGTTAAAGTAACAATCTTTTTTTCTTTGTGCAATTCTTCCATGCCGCTCACTCCTTGCCGGTATAAATAAAAAAGCCTTCCATCCCCTGTAGGGACGAAAGGCTGTAAACTTTCGCGGTGCCACCCTGCTTGACTTTTTAAGTCCAACTTTAAGATACGGGCCAAAGCCGATATCCGCTTTTATGATAACGGGCAAAGCCATCCCGGCGCTGCTACCCCACTAAGGCTCGCAGCGCGCCTCCAAGGCCCATTCCCTTTACTGCCCGCCGCCGGGCTTGCACCATCCCCGGCTCGCTGAAGGCTGCCTTTTAAAGGTACTCTTCCTTATCATAGGCTGCAAATTTGTAATTACTAAAAGTTTATCATTAGCAGGTAAGGTTGTCAATAAAAAACAATAAAATGAGTTATTCGCCTTTTTTTATCCGTTTTAGCGCTTCTTTAAAAACAATATCATCCTTACGCACAGATACAACTATGATTTTCATTTCCTTTTCTGTACGTATTAAACGATAAACTGCACGAATACCCATTCCCCGGAATTTTATTTCCAGATAGTTTGTTAAATCAATACCACCTTTATTTCCAAGCGGTTTTCCATATCCGCCTTCGCTTTTTGGCAAGGGATTATATGATGCACGGCAAATGCCGTTAATAACCTTTTGCCGCACAGAACCATCCAGTATATCTAAATCCTTAACAGCAGCTTCTGTATAAATAACTGTATACTTTTCCGTATTAGGGTTAATCACTCAATGTCTACCTCGCTGTCATCAGGATTTACTTTATCAATGCCATATTTTTTCAGCACTTCTTCTTCGCTGTAAAGTTTTTGCGTTTGTGTTTCACGTTCCAATGCTTCAATATAAAGTTCCATATCTATAATCCGCTCTACCATTTCATTATAATATTCAGGCGAAAGCAAAACACATTCCGGCAAATTATTT
>USHB01000050.1 GCA_900554395.1 uncultured Phascolarctobacterium sp. | reverse complement strand
ACTTGATAAAAAAGAAGACCTGCTTGAATGGCTGGACAGGCTGCTGCCGCCCGGCTACCATAAATAACTAAAAGAACGAGGTTAAACATGATTCGCAGAATAGCAAGAGAACTTATTGTACAAAGTTTATTTCAGATAGATTTTTCCGGCTGCACGGCAGAAGAAGCCTTAAATGCAGCCGTTGAAGAACAAAACAGCAAGGACGCTGTTAAAGCGCAGAATTATGCGCAAGTTGCCATAAACGGCATTTTAAATGACAAAGCCGGTATTGATGCAAAAATCAAAGAATATTCCATTGACTGGGATGTAGAACGCATGCCGGGTGTTGACCGCAACATTCTGCGCCTGGCAGTATACGAGATTTATTTTGCAGAAAATAAAATTCCGGCAGGCATAGCAATTAATGAGGCCGTAGAAATTGCCAAAGTTTACGGTTCTGAAGACAGCCCGCGTTTTATTAACGGGCTGCTTGGCAAAATGGTCAGAAACAATGAGTGATTTGAAAGTTTACCTTGGCATAGATACCAGTTGTTATACAACATCTGTTGCTTTTATGGACAGGCAGGCGCAGCTTGTTGGTGAAAGCAGGCAGATTTTAAAAGTGCGTGAAGGCAAGTGCGGTTTGCAGCAATCGGAAATGGTGTTTCAGCATACGCGTAATTTGCCGGAGATGATTGCTAATGCCATGCCGCAGGGCGCTGAAATTATCGGCGTTTGTGCTTCTGGCTGCCCGCGTCCGCTTGCAGATTCTTATATGCCTGCGTTTTTGGTGGGCTCCGGTTTTGCGCGTTCATTTTCTGTCTTAAATAATATTCCGCTTTGGCTCATCAGCCATCAGGAGAATCATCTGCTGGCAGGAAAATGGTCGGCAGGAGGGCCGGATGATGAGCGTTTTTTGCTTTTGCATGCTTCCGGCGGAACAACTGATTTGCTGCTTGCAGAGCAGCAGCCGGGCGGCAGTTTTAAACTTACGGAAATCGGCGGCAGCATTGATTTGCATGCCGGTCAGTTTATCGACCGTATTGGCGTAAGCCTTGGCTTGCAGTTTCCGGCAGGCCCGGCTTTGGAAGAGTTTGCCAAAACAGCGGCAGAACCTGTTGCGCTGCCGGTATCGGTTAAAGACTGCAAGGCGAGCCTTTCCGGCCCTGCAACGGCGGCTGAACGCAAACTGGCAGCCGGAGAAGACCGTGCCGGTATTGCAGCCGGTGTGCAAAAAGTATTGGCCGAGACTTTTTACAGGCTGATTTTTAATGCCGCCAAACAATATAAAGTAAGCAGCGCGCTTATTGTAGGCGGCGTTGCTTCCAACACATATATCAGAGAATATCTGCATAATAAACTGAGCAGGAAAAAAATCTCGCTCTGGCACCCACAGGCACGTTTCAGCTGTGATAATGCCTGCGGCTGTGCCGCTTTTGCAGTTTTAAAGGGTGAAAACCGTGTATGAAGATGTTTATTCCGTCAGTCAGGTAAATAAGCTGATTAAATCGCTGATAGATGATGACCGCCGTTTTGCCAATATCCAGGTGCGCGGGGAGATTTCCAATTTTAAGCGTTACAGCAGCGGGCACTGCTATTTTACTTTAAAAGATGCAGGCGGCGTATTAAAAGCTGTAATGTTTAAATTTGCGGCGCGCACCCTTAGGTTTGAACCGAAAAATGGCGATACGGTAACGGCAATCGGCCGCATCAGCGTTTATGAACGCGATGGTGTATACCAGCTTTATACTGATTTACTGCTGCCGGAAGGTACAGGCGATTTGATGCTTGCTTTTGAGCAGCTGAAACAGAAATTACTGGCAGAAGGATTATTTGATGATAGCCGTAAAAAACAGCTCCCGGTTAATCCTAAAACAGTTGCATAATAACATCGCCATCCGGCGCGGCAGTACGCGATTTAATTACAGTATCGCGCAGGCGCAACAGCGGCATTAAACTTTTGCTTTACCCTGTGCGCGTGCAGGGTAAGGAAGCACCGGGCGAAATAGCCCATGCCATTGAATTTATGAACAGCAATAAAATGGCAGATGTATTAATCGTTGGCCGCGGCGGCGGTTCAATTGAAGAATTATGGGCTTTTAATGAAGAACAAACCGTGCGTGCCATAGCTGCTTCGGAAATTCCGGTTGTATCAGCAGTAGGGCATGAAACAGATTTTACATTGGCTGATTTTGCTGCCGATAAACGTGCGGCAACGCCTTCGCAGGCAGCGGAAATTGTTGTTGCCGATGCCAATGCTTATTTAAATTATGTTTTAGAATTAAAAAAGCGTTGTCAAAATACCATGTTAAAACAGCTGGCCACAGCAGAAGCTGCTGTCGGCCGTCTGCAAACATCATGGGCGTTGGCAAATCCGCAGCGCATGCTTGAAAGCCGCATGCAGCGTTATGATTTTGCAGCGGCACATTTAAAACAGGCTTTTAATGCGGCATTTGTTGGCAGGCAGCATAAATGCGGACTGCTTGCAGCCAAACTTGATGCTTTGAGCCCGCTGACTGTACTGGCGCGTGGTTACAGCGTTACAGAAACTGCTGAGGGAAAAATCGTTGCAAGCGTTAACGATGTGCGCTGGGGTGACGAGATTGTAACTCAGGTCGGCGACGGCAATATTATTTCGGTAGTGCAGCATACGGAAGGACGTTAAAATGGCAGTAAAAAAATCACTTAAAAATTTAAAATTTGACGAAGCCCTGGCGATGCTGGAAGAAAAGGTTAAGCTGCTTGAAGAGGGCAGCCTGCCGCTTGAAGAATCGCTGGAAGTATTTAAAGAAGGCATTGAACTGAGCAAAATATGTGCAGGCAGGCTTGATACTGCACGCCGTACAGTAGAAGAAATTATTGAAACCGATAATGGTTATACAACAAAACCTTTTGAGGAGATTGATGAATAGATGGATTTTGAAAAATATTATTCTGACAGGCAGAAACTTGTAAATAACTTTTTAGAAAAACGTATGCAGAAAAAAGGTATTTCCCGTGTTGATGAGGCGATGGAATACAGCCTTTTTGCAGGCGGCAAACGTATCCGCCCGATTCTTTTAATGGCTACTGCCGATGCAGTAGGTGTTAATGGGTATAACTTTTTGCCTGTGGCTGCAGGCCTGGAAATGATTCACACTTATTCCCTGATACATGATGATTTGCCGTGCATGGACGATGATGATTACCGCCGCGGCAAGTACACCAATCACAAAGTTTTTGGCGAAGCAATGGCGCTTTTGGCCGGCGACGGCTTATTAACGCTTGCTTTTGAAGTAATGCTGGAGCAGAAAAACGTTCCGCCCGAAGTTTTGATTGAAGTTGTACGCGAAGTTGCAATGTGTGCAGGCAATTTTGGCATGGTAGGCGGACAGGCGCTCGATTTAGATGCTGAAGGCAAACAAATCAGCGAAGCAGAACTGCGTAAACTGCATTCCGGTAAAACCGGCGCCATGTTTATTGCGGCAGTACGCGGAGGCGCACACCTTGCAGGCGCTACCAGCGAGCAGCTTCTGGCATTGACACGTTTTGCCGATTTACTGGGGCTTGCTTTCCAGATTACAGACGATATTCTTGATGTTGAGGGCGACCCTGCCGAAATGGGCAAAAGCGCCGGCAGCGATGAGAAAAAACATAAATCTACTTATGTAAGTTTGTATACCCTTGAAGGTGCAAAAGCGCTGGCTGAAAAAACTGTAGAAGAAGCGCTTGAGTGCCTGAACAGTTTTGGCGAAAAAGCCGAGCCGCTGCGCCATATTACAAAAATGATGTGCGGACGCAAATCCTGATAATTTTGTACCGGTTTTATGCTTAATGGAAGGATAGATGCCTTGATGACAACCGGATTATTAAAAAATATTGATTCACCAGAAGATATAAAAAATTTAAATTTTGAAGCATTGGAAAAACTGGCAGCAGAAATACGCGAGTATATGATTGAAGTCATTTCCAAAAACGGCGGGCACCTTGCGCCTAATTTGGGCGTTGTGGAACTGACTTTGGCCCTGCATAAAGTTTTTAATTGCCCGAAAGATAAAATTATATGGGATGTAGGGCATCAATCTTATATCCATAAAATTATAACAGGCCGCCGTGAAGCTTTTAAAACGCTACGCCAGTATAACGGTCTTTCCGGATTTCCCAAAATTCAGGAAAGTGAGTATGACGCTTTCGGCACCGGCCATTCCAGCACTTCTATTTCGGCAGCCTTGGGAATGGCGATTGCGCGTGATTTAAAGGGCGAAAAAAATGAAATTATTGCTGTTATAGGCGATGGAAGCATGACCGGCGGTATGGCTTACGAGGCTTTAAACAACGCCGGTGATTTGCAGAAGAAACTTATCATTATTTTGAATGATAATGAAATGTCCATAGCCAAAAATGTCGGCGCAATGAGCGATTACCTTTATCAGCTTCGTACTGCCAAAACTTACACACGCATTAAGAAGGATTTGGAAGGCTGGCTGAAACATAAAAACTACGGTGAAAATATTATTAATATTGTGCGCCGCGTTAAAGGCAGCGTGAAATATTTACTGGTTCCCGGTTCTGTGTTCGAGCATCTTGGTTTTAAATATTACGGCCCTGTGGATGGGCATAATCTTGAACATCTTGTTGAAGTTCTGGAAACCGCCAGACAAACACCCGGGCCTGTCATAATTCATGTTATCACCAAAAAAGGCAAAGGCTATGAGCCGGCAGAAAAAAGCCCGAATAAATTTCACGGTACAGGGCCTTTTGATATTAAAACCGGCAAAAAAATTACCAAGCCCGGTGCGCCTGTAACTTATACAGAAGTTTTTGGCAAAACTCTTGTTGATATTGCCAGAGAAAATAAAAAAATTGTTGCCATTACCGCAGCTATGCCGGATGGAACAGGTTTAAACTATTTTGCCGATGCTTATCCGGACAGATTTTTTGATGTAGGCATAGCAGAGCAGCATGCCGTAACGGCTGCGGCGGGTATGGCTGAGGCCGAACTGAGGCCCATTGTTGCAGTATATTCAACCTTTTTGCAAAGAGCTTACGATTCCGTTCTGCATGATATTTGTATGCAGAACCTGCCGGTTGTGTTAGGTCTTGACCGTGCCGGGCTTGTAGGAGACGATGGCTACACACATCACGGTGTTTTTGATTACGCATATCTCAGGTTGATACCGCAGATGACTATTATGGCGCCGAAAGATGAAAACGAACTCCGGCATATGCTGGCAACGGCGTTTAATTTTAACGGGCCTATTGCATTGCGCTATCCGCGTGGCAGCGGCCTTGGCGTTGATATTTCCGAACCTCTGCATACTTTGCCTATCGGTAAGGCCGAAGAATTAAAAACAGGCAGTGATGTTTGCTTATGGGCAGTTGGCAGTATGGTTGACGAAGCTGTAAAAGCAGCGGAAACGCTTGCTGAAAAAGGAATCAGCGCAGGCGTTGTAAATATGCGTTTTGTAAAACCGCTTGATAGCGGCATGCTTATAAAAACTGCAATGCAATGCAAAAATATCGTAACTTTGGAAGAAGGCACTATTGAAGGCGGCGCAGGCAGTGCCGTTCTTGAAGAAATTAATGATAACGGGCTGCTTGGCGAAGTTAAAGTACTGAATCTTGCCATCCCGGATAAGTATATACCTCACGGCGATAAAAAACTTTTAATGCGTGATATAGGGCTTGATCATGACAGCATTGTAAAACGCATTGAGGAATTTTTAAATAACGGAGAATAACGTGAAAAAAGAACGATTAGATACATTGCTGGTTGAACGCGGCTTTTTTGAAACACGTTCACGCGCACAGGCTGCAATTATGGCAGGGCAGGTGCTTGTAAACGAACAGAAAATTGATAAAACAGGCACACAGGTTGCTCCTGATGCAGCCATCCGCATTCTGGGCGGCGATTTAAAATATGTCAGCCGCGGCGGTTTGAAGCTGGAAAAAGCAGTAGCTTGTTTTGAACTTGATTTAACAGGCAAAGTTGCGGCCGATATAGGCGCTTCAACCGGAGGTTTTACAGATTGCGCCTTGCAAAATGGCGCAGCCCGTGTTTATGCCATTGATGTTGGTTATGGGCAGTTGGCGTGGAAATTGCGCAGTGATGAGCGTGTAGTTAACATGGAACGTACCAATGTACGTTATCTTGAAGCTGACAGCCTTCCCGAAAAAGTTGATGTTGCTACTATTGACGTTGCGTTTATCTCGCTTGATAAAGTATTGCCTGCCGTAAAGAAGATTTTGGCAGATGATGGCATTGTAATTGCCTTAATTAAACCGCAGTTTGAAGCAGGCAAGGAAAATGTAGGCAAAAAGGGAGTTGTGCGTGACCCTGCCGTACATTTAACAGTTATTAACAATGTAATTGGCATTGCCGGAGAACTTGGCTTTAAAATAGCAGGGCTTGATTATTCTCCGGTAAAAGGACCGGAAGGAAACATTGAGTACCTGTTATATTTAAAAAACGCTGCTTCTGCGGAAGATGTTGAAGTAAATCCGGAAGAAATAGTTAAAAATTCACATTTAACTCTTGATACAAACGGAAAATAAGAGGGTGTAATAATGCCATATACTGTGGGAATTTTCCCAAATATGCTAAAGGACAGGGTAAGAGCCTGCCTGCCGGATATTATGGCTTTGCTTCAAAAATACGGTTTTAAAATACTTTTGCCGCAAAATATGGCGCAGGATAAAACGTTAAGCTACCGTGCAGACGATACTGCATCATTGATGCAAATGGATGCAGGTATTTCGCTTGGCGGCGATGGTACGTTCCTGCAAATGGCGCGTTATCTTTCACCTTTAAAAATACCTGTGTTTGGCGTAAATTTCGGCAAACTTGGCTTTTTGGCAGAAACCGAAATGAACGATTTCGAAAAGGCGCTGCAAAAATTAGCCCAGCAGGATTTTGAAATAGAAGAACGCAGCCAGTTGAGAGCAATAGTAATCCGCAACGGGCAAATTGCTGTGCAGGCGCATGCACTTAATGATATGGTTGCAGCTAAAGGCCATTTTTCCAAACTCGCACACCTTGAACTGAAAATTAATGGCAAACATTCCGGCATTTATGCCGCTGACGGGCTTATCGTGGCAACGGCTACCGGTTCAACGGCCTATTCTTTATCAGCCGGAGGGCCGATGGTGCATCCAAGCCTTGATGTATCAATCATCACTCCTATTTGTGCACATGCGCTTTATGCGCGCCCGCTGATTATACCCGGCAATAATTTAATAGAAATAACGGCTGTGCCGCCTTACGAAGAACTGCTGCTTTCGGCAGATGGCGAAATTGTGGCGGCAATAGCCGAAAATGATATAATACGTATTGATAAAAACCCGGAACCTGTCAGGTTAATCCGTTTAAACGGCAGAAGTTATTACGAAACCTGGCAGCAAAAACTGATGCGTACCTGCGGAAATGAGGATGCAAAATGAATGAAGAAGTATCTGTAAAGCAATTAAAAACTACCCGCCATGCTAAAATTAAAAGCATTATTGAATCTCATAAAATTGAAACACAGGATGAACTGGCAGCAGCTTTGCGCGCCAGCGGCATTGAAGTTACACAGGCAACAGTTTCGCGCGATATAAAAGAACTGATGCTTATTAAAGTACCGGATGCAGCCGGACGTTATTATTATGCTTTTCCGAAAGAGCAGAATGCGTTGATGAATTCCGGCAGGCTGGAACGTGTTTTGCAGGATTCTGTTTTGAACCTGCGCGCCGGCGGCAACCTTGTTGTAATTCACAGCCTTCCCGGCTCGGCGTCTTCCGTTGCTTTGGCGCTGGATTATATGAAATGGCCTGAAGTGCTGGGCACAGTTGCCGGTGACGATACTATTTTTGTTGCGCTCGACAAACCGGAAAGCGCAGAAGTGTTTATCGGAAGATTTACTGCCAAATAGAGGTTGGTAAGATGCTGCAATCTTTACATGTCCATAATTTTGCTTTAATTGAAGATGCCAAAGTTGAATTTACCGGTGGCTTTAACGTATTTACCGGCGAAACAGGTGCTGGTAAATCAATTCTTATAGATGCGTTCAGCATTGCACTGGGAGCACGTGCTTCTGCTGATTATGTGCGCAGCGGTACTGATGCTTTAACGGTGCAGGCCGTGTTCGACATCAGCGATTGCCCGGCGGCAGTAAAACTTTTGGATGAGCAGGGCATTGATTATGAAGACGGGCTTTTTCTGCGCCGCCGCATTACAGCAGCCGGTAAAAGCCAGGCAAGCATAAACGGCATGCAGGTACCTGTTGCCGTGCTGCGCGCCTTTGCTTCCGTATTGGTAGATGTACATGGACAGCACGAAAATCAGGAGCTTTTAAAAACGGATTTTCCCCAACAGTTGACAGATTTATATAAACATGAGGAAATTTCTCCGGTTCTTGACCGTTATCATACGGCTTTTGCTGAATATAACGCAGTTAAGGCCGAACTTGAACATTTGCAGGGCATAGGCAAAGACCGTGAACGCATTTTAGACCGTTTGGAATGGGAAATTGAAGAAATAACCAATGCTGATTTGCAGCCCGGTGAACTTGAAGAATTGCAGGAAGAATGGAAACGCCTGCAAAATAACGGCAAAATTATGCAGGCCGTAAGTGATGCCAACGAATTTATTGACGGCAAATACAGTGCATTGGATGCTTTGGCAGAAGCAAAAAGCAGGATAGAAACCGCTGTCCGTTATGACGAAAGCCTTGCTGCGAATGCTGAATTGCTGGAAAGCTGCTGGCTGAATCTTGAAGAATGCCATAAAAATTTACTTGATTATTTTGAAACCAATGAGTTTGATGCTGAACGGGCTGCTTTTGTGGAACAGCGTTTGGATTTATGGTACAGACTGCAGAAGAAATACGGCGCAGATTACAACGCGATAAATACCTATCTGCAAAAAGTACAGCATGAAGCGGATTCCCTGAAAGAAATAGACCGCAGCATTGCGCAGAAAACTAAGGAACTGGCTCAGCAAACAGCAAATTTAACAAAATTAGCTTGTGAATTAACTGAACTGCGTACAAAAAGCGCCCAACTTTTAACGAAGGAAATTACAAAACACATTGCAGATTTGGCAATGCCGCAGGGCAGAATAGAAATAAGTTTTGCAAAACAGGAAAGTTTTGGCAAAAACGGCTGTGATGAAATGGTATTTTTGTTCTCTGCCAATGCCGGTGAACCGCTGATGGAGTTATCAAAGGTTGCATCCGGCGGTGAATTATCCCGTATTGCGCTGGCGGTTAA
>USHB01000049.1 GCA_900554395.1 uncultured Phascolarctobacterium sp. | reverse complement strand
AGATGTGCCGGAAAGCCTTAAAAATAAAACTTTATATGCACTGGATTTGGCAGCCCTTGTTGCCGGCGCCAAATACCGCGGCGAATTTGAAGAACGCCTTAAAAAAGTATTGAAGGTTGTTTCTGAATCGGGCGGTCAGATTATTATGTTCATTGACGAACTGCATCCCGTTGTTCGTGCGGGCGCTGCCGAAGGCGCTATGGATGCAGGCAATATTTTAAAACCGATGCTTGCCCGCGGCGAACTCCGCTGCATTGGCGCAACAACGCTTAACGAATACCGCAAATATATTGAAAAAGACAGCGCGCTTGAACGCCGTTTCCAGCCGGTGCTGGTAAAACAGCCGGGCGTTGAAGATACTATTTCCATTCTGCGCGGCTTAAAAGAACGTTACGAAGTTCATCACGGCGTGCGCATTAAAGATGCTGCTCTGGTAGCCGCTGCCGTATTAAGCAACCGCTATATCAACGATAGGTTCCTGCCGGATAAAGCCATTGACCTGGTAGATGAAGCAGCAGCCCGTCTGCGTACCGAAATTGACAGCCTGCCTGCCGAACTTGACGAAAGCAAACGCCGCATTCTGCAGCTTGAAATTGAAGCGCAGGCATTGAGAAAAGAAAGTGATGACCAGAGCAAAGACCGTCTGGCTAAAATTGAAGAAGAACTGGCAGAATTGAAAAAATCCAACGATGAACTTGTAAAACGCTGGGAAGCGCAAAAAGCAGCCATCAGCCGTGTGCGTGAAGTTAAAAAAGAAATTGACGCCGTTAAACATGATATGGAAACCGCAGAACGCAACTATGATTTAAACAAACTGGCAGAACTGAAATACGGCCGTCTGCCGGAACTGCAAAAAGAGCTGGCGAAACTTTCGCAGGGTGGCAGTGATGATAAAGACGGCGTACTTTTAAAAGAAGAAGTTGACGAAGAAGATATTGCCAAAGTTGTAAGCACATGGACTGGTATTCCGGTTGCACGCTTAAACGGCGGCGAACGCGAAAAACTCATCCATCTGGAAGAACGCCTGCATCAGCGTGTAGTTGGGCAGGATGAAGCCGTTAAGGCAGTCAGCGAAGCCGTAATCCGCGCACGCGCAGGCATTAAAGACCCCAACCGCCCGATTGGATCCTTTATCTTCCTTGGGCCTACCGGCGTCGGCAAAACGGAACTTGCCAAAGCGCTTGCCGAAATTCTGTTTGATGATGAACGCAACATGGTTCGCATTGATATGAGCGAATACATGGAGAAACATACGGTATCCCGCCTTATCGGCGCACCTCCGGGCTATGTTGGCTATGATGAAGGTGGCCAGCTCACCGAAGCGGTACGCCGCCATCCGTACAGCGTAATTTTGCTGGACGAAATTGAAAAAGCCCATGCCGATGTATTCAACGTACTTTTGCAGGTACTTGATGACGGACGTTTGACCGATGGACAGGGCCGTATTGTAGATTTTAAAAACACGCTCATTATTATGACCAGTAACCTTGGCTCTGCCGAAATTATGCAGAAACAGGGCGAAGTAACACGCGAAGAAGTACAGAACATGCTGATGCGTTTCTTCCGTCCAGAATTTTTGAACCGTGTTGACGATATTGTAGTATTCAAAGCCCTGCAGGCAGAACAGATTAAGGATATTGTCAAACTCATCCTTAAAGAACTCAGCGACAGGCTGCAAAAACAGCTTGAAATTACGCTCACAGCCAGCGATGAAGCTGTGGCATATCTTGCGAGCGCAGGTTTTGACCCAGCCTTTGGCGCTCGTCCGCTGAAACGACTTATTGTACATACTGTTGAGAACATCCTCGGCAAAAAAATTGTTGCAGGCGAAATTACCGGCGGCAGTAAAGTAAAAGTTGTGCTGAAAGACGGCAATATTGAAGTGGAAACAGAAAAATAAATAACTAAATAATAAAAAAGAGCTGAACATAATGTTCGGCTCTTTTTTTATGTCTGCATTAAAAATATAAATACCAAAAAGTTATTTGTCAGTTTTTTGTTGCCAAACTAAATGTTACGCATCACCGTTATTTCGATTTAATTTTAAACTGCGTTGCTGCGCAAACTTTCCGGTAGGAATAAAGTTTCCACAAGACCAGTAAAAGTTAGACTTACACCAGCCAAAATGTCTTGCGGGGGGGTAAAAGTGTGGTATACTTTTGGTATAAAGATGAGGGCTGCTTCATCTTGGGCAAACTTAAAGCCTGCAAACCGCCCGCGGAATGAAACTCCGCGGTAACATTCCCGGACGGCTTACAGCAAAAAGTATTTAAAAGTGTGCTTTTAAATAAAAAACGGGAAAGGTGATAAAGATGGCTAAAAGTAAAAAAAGCAAAATTTTAGCAAGTATGTTAGCCGTAAGCACAATGGCAGTGTTCTATGCTGCTCCGGTTATGGCTGGTGATTTATCTGTATCTTTAGATGGACAGGGTATTGTTGCAGAAGAAAAAGTTGGGTTTCTAACTGAAGAACATCCTGTAACCGGTACTTTAACTATCGGAGAAGATAAGCTTACCACTGCTTTAAGTGGTACTGATTTAACTTTAAATTCAGTAACTGCTAATACAATTAGTAATAGTGCTGGTAGTTTTATTGTTGATAACAATGGCGATATAATTGCAAATAGCTTGGTTACTTCTGGCGATGTAGTTGCTGGTACAGCTAGTTTGAAAACAGTTGATGAAAGAACTCAAAACATGACTGCAACAGCCGGTGTTACTAATTTTACCGGTAATGTAAATGTTGATGGTAATGTAACTGCTGCAAATGGTTCTTTCGACAGAATAACTTTAAATGGTCATAGAGTTTTGGCTGCTGATCATGTACTTACTGTTGGTAGCGAAACTTTGAATTTCAGATTAGCTAATCAGACTATTAATAATGTTGCAGGCATCGAAAGAATACAAAATACTGACGGAAGTTATAAAACTGTTGTAAATGATCGTTTATATGTAGATAGTATTACTCAAAAAACAGGAGGATTCTATATTACCGCTAATGGCCAAGCTTCGCTGTCTCGAGGTCAAGTTGTAGTGGATTATAACGGTAATATTAATATTGATAGTAAAGTTGAAAATGGCGGCAATATTATATTGCAGGATGGTGCGACTGTTGACGGTGTTGATGTAAGCGAATTAAGCACTACTGTTGAAGGTAATGTTACTGATTTAAAAGACCTTAACCATAAAACTCAAAACATTAATATGGAAGGTACTAATGAATATACTACTGCGTTTGATGGCAATTTAATTGCAGATGGTACCATAGGTAATGGCCGCTTTATGGCAACTAATGATGGTAATGTTACTGGCAACAACTTTAAAGGCAACAATTTTGTAACTACTTCCGGAGCAGATTTAAATGAACTGGATGTAACTGTTGAAGAAATTGGTAAAAATACCCAGTCTATTAAATATAATGATGGAGTAACGACTATTGGCGGTGATACTTTAGCAGTAACTGATGAAGGTCTTGTTACCATAAACAATGGCACATTTACAGTAAGTCCTGAAGGATATGTAAATGTAGGGACAGATATAGAGTTTGATGGAGTAAATGGAACAGTAACTGCTAATGATTTGCGTGCTAATAATAATGTGTACAGCAAAAACTATAACCTTGAAACTGTAGGTGCAGGGCTTGATGCTGTAGGTGACTCTCTTGAAGATTTAACAGGTAGTGTTGGTAATATTGGAGACAATACAGCAGGTATTCATCGTAATGATGGAGATTTACCTTATGGCGAAGGCGTAACAAGCATTGAAGGCGTTGTTTCTGTTGACGGAAGTACTGGTTTAGTTAATATCGGTAATGTTGGTGATGGTACCGGTATTTTGATTAATAGCACAACGGGTCAGGTTATTGCAAATAGCATTGGTGCAAACAGTGTAGTTACTAAAACACTTAGCGCTGGCAACGGAGCATTGAGAGTGGATGAAAATGATGATATTTCAATGCAAAACGGCCAAGGCGAATCTATTTCTATGACTGACGGTGGTTTAAACTTAACGACCGTTGGAAATGGTAATGGTATGATAACGTTAAAGGATGGTACTGTAAGATTAACGGGCAATGGAACCAGCACTGTTACTATTGATGAAGCTGGTACTACCTTTGGTACTCCGAACGGAAAAACAAATATTAATGACGGCAAAGTTACTACAAGTGATGACTTTGTAACTGTAAATGCGGATGGTACTACTAAATATACGCTTAATACAATAGGTGATAATACCCAATCTATTAAATATAATGATGGAGTAACGACTATCGGTGGTGACACTTTAGCAGTAACTGATGATGGCTATGTAACCATTAATAATGGTGCCTTTGCAGTAGGTCCGGATGGAATGGCAACAGTAGGCAATAGCATACAGCTTGATGGTGCTACCGGAACAGTAACTGTAAATGATTTGCGTGCTAATAATAATGTGTACAGCAAAAACTATAACCTTGAAACTGTAGGTGCTGAACTTGCCGGCTTGCAGGGAGACTTTGATACAACCAATGCTAACGTAGCAGGTATTGAACGTACTGGCAGTGATGAAGAAGGTTGGACTACTACTATTGAAGGTGCAACCAGCTTTGATGCTAATGGCATGAATGTTGGCAATGGAGCAGTTGTAGCAAATACTAATGGTTCTTTCAGCGCAGCAAATGGCGCGTTTAATGTTGATACTAATGGTAATGTAACGGCAAACAGTTTAACTGTTGGTGAAACTTATATAGGTTCTACGAGCATAACTACAGATATCGTTTATGCTGATGAAGTACAAGTAGGCGACAGTGTTTACATTGGTAATGGCAATGTACGTGCTCACAATGTATTCAGCGATAATTATAACCTTGAAGAAGTTGGTGCTTCTCTTGAAGATTTAACAGGAGATTTTGCTACTGTTAATGAAGATGTAGCAGGTATCAAACGTACTGGCAATGCTGCAGACGGCTGGACTACTACTATTGAAGATTATTTCAGCGTATCTACAAATGGAACTATTAATCTTAACGGCACTGTTAATTTCACTGGCCATGATGGTAACCGCTATACTTTGGAAGACCTTGAAGGACGTGTATCTGCACTTGAAGATAAAACCCAAAACATTACTTCTTCCGAACCAGGTCAAGGTGGCGAAGGCACTGTACCTCCTACAACTGAAGGACATACCGGCGTTAAAGGCGATGTAACTGTTGGCGGTGATTTGACTGTTAACGGCGGTATTACGGCAGGCAATAGTACTATTGGTGGCGTAGGATTAGTAGATGGTAAAGTAACTGCTAACGAAGGTACTTTCGGCAAAGGTACTTTCGGCAGCGGTGAAAACCAGACCGTTATCAATGACAATGGTGTAACCGTAGGCGGCGAAAACGGCACCAGCATTAAACATGACGAAATTACTGTTGGCGATGGCGGTTACATTGGTGGCGGCGACGTTGTAAGTGGCAACGATGTTAGCTTGAATGAAACTGCTAACCGCGTTGGCAACCTCGAACAGGGTGTAGCAGACCTGAACAGCCGCGTTAACCATCTCGAAGACCGCATCGACAAAGTAGGCGCAATGGCAGCAGCTATCGCTAACCTGCGCACCATGGGCTATGACCCGGCAGCTCCGACCGAAGTTGCAGTAGGCTTAGGCCAGTATCGTGATGAAACCGGAGCAGCACTTGGCCTGTTCCATTATCCGAACCGCGACTTCATGCTGAGCCTCTCCGTATCTACCAGTGGCGACGAAGTAATGGGCGGCATTGGCGCAACATGGAAATTCGGCCGCAAATCTCCCGAAAAAGTAGCCGAAATTAAAAAAGCACAGGCAGAAGCCGACGTAAGACGTGCAGAAGAAGCTAAACTTGCTAAAGCAGAAGAAATGAAAAAAGCAGCAAAAGAAGCAAAAATTAAAGCACAACAAGAACGCCATGCCAAACTTGCAGCAGAACGCGCAGCACAGGCAGAAGCTAAATAATTAAGCACTTTGCTTAAAAACGCAACGAGTTCAAAAAAAATAAAGGCGGGTTTGTCCCGCCTTTATTACTATCAATAAAACCATATATACAAATAAAAATGCTTATGTACTTACATAAAGCGAAACTACTCTTATCGGAGGTAAACCCATGAAAAAACTTATCTTAACCTTAACAGCAATTTTCACCTTGGCAATCTGTTCACTTGTCTTTGCAGCAGACGGCGGCGACTTAAACAAAGAACAAAAAGCAGCCGAAAACTTTGTAGCAGCCTTCACTCTTGAAGCACCTAACTACAACACTTTTAGCAATGGCTTTGACAATACCTTAAAAGCCAAAGTAACAGAACAAGCCTACGACGTACTTAAAAAACAGGTACAGGAACGCTTCGGCAGATTAAAAGAAAGCAAATTCTACTCCTTCCAGCGTTATGACAACGTAGACTATGTAACCTATATCGGTTCCTTCAGCAAAGAAAAACTGGTAAGCATCACCTTTGCCTTCAACAAAGAAAACAAAATGACAGACTTTGCCTTAAGCCCCATGCAGCAGAATGAAACTGCAAAATAAAAAGCAGGGTAACAGCCAATGAAAACAATAAAAGGACTGATGGCAACCTGTCTTACGGCAGCAGCGCTGTGCATGCTGCCCCTGCCAACACTTGCACAAACCCTGCTTGAAGCAGGCAAAACAGATGTAGGCGTGCTTTATATAGACAGCGACAGCGTAAATACCGTAAAAAAAGACGGCAGATACTACCTTGCCTTCTTTGCCGAAGAAAAATATACAGATGCAGCCTTCCTTGCATCCTTAAGGCAGGGAGAAGACATGGCAGGCGCAGCATCATCGGTAAGCCTGTATTTATTTAACACCTTCGGCAGCGAATATATTATAGGGGCAAGCTACATAGTAGATGATAAAGGCAATGTATGCGCTGATTTAGGGGCAGATACAACGCCGAAAGCCGTAGGCGGCGATAAAACCATGCGCAACGCCTATACTATGGCGCTGAAAATATTGCAGCGCAAAACAGCAGCAAGGTAAAAGAGGTGAAAAGGTGGATATAAAAGACATACCGTTTAACCAGACCATGATACAAAAAGCAGTGGGGAAGGCAGAAGTAGAATCTTATAACATCAACCTGCGCTGTGAGAGCGGCGGCAAGGCGCTGGAACTTAAAATAACAGATGCCGACGGCAGCCGCAGGGTAGTGGTATTAACAGACCGTGGCTTCTGCATAGAAACACGGGAGATAAAGCTGCGCCCTTTTTATGGCAAAGACGAACGCAACGCAGAGATATGGCGGTTATATAAGGACGAACATTTAACGCAGGTATTTCTGGCTAATCTGTTCAGCATTACCCAGCCTTCTGTTTCGCTGATTATTAAGGAAATGCGAAAACAATAAATTTATAATGTATTTTTTTATGCCATGGCGTTTATTTGCTGTGGCATTTTGATTTTTGTTATATAATATAAGTATAGAAGTTTGCGAACGGAAGGAGCGGAAGTTTATGGCAAAAAAGGTTCTTATTATCGGCGGCGTGGCGGCAGGAATGAAAACTGCTTCGCGCCTGCGCCGCAGAGATAAAGATGCGGAAATTATGGTAATTGAACGCGGAGAACTTGTAAGTTACGGCGCGTGCGGGTTTCCGTATTATATAAGTGATGAAGTTAAAAATTTTGATAAGTTTACGCATACGCCGCAAGGGATTGCACGCGATGTGGATTATTTTAAAAATGTCAAGGGCATTGATGTTTTAATACGCCATGAAGCAAAGAAGATTAACCGTGCTGCCAAAACTGTAACGGTGCTTAATAAAGAAACGGGAACGGCGGAAGATATGCCGTACGATGTTTTGGTGCTTGGTACAGGTGCTACGCCTGCCTGTTCCCGGGGCAGATTTGAAAGGCATACATAACTTTTGGTTTCCGTGGGAAGTAGAACAGGTTAAAGCTGAAATTACAGCCAATAACGTAACGGATGTGGTAATTGTAGGTGCCGGGTTTATTGGCATGGAACTGGCTGAGGCTTTTAACAACATTGGCGTTAAAGTAAGCGTTGTGGAAATGCAGGACCGTATTTTGCCGCAGATGCTTGATTTGGAAATGGCGCAGCTTGCAGCCAAACCTGTTGCCGCAGCAGGCATAAATTTATATTTGGGTGAAAAAACGGTTGCTTTTGAAGGCGAAGAACGTGTAAGTGCAGTTAAGACGGATAAACGAACTATTCCCGCACAGATGGTTATTGTTGCGGTAGGCGTACGTCCGAATGTGGAGCTTGCGCGTGAAGCGGGGCTTGAAATTGGCGTAACTGGTGCCATTGCCGTTAATGAATATATGCAGACGAGCGACCCGTGCATTTATGCAGGCGGCGATTGTGCCGAAAACACGCAACGCGTAAGCGGCAGTAAAATTTTTGCGCCAATGGGCAGCACAGCCAACAAGCATGGGCGTATAATTGCCGATAATATTTGCGGCGATATGGTTAAATACCCCGGCGTTTTGGGTACGGGACTGTGCCGTATGCCGGGCATTGAAGCCGGCAGCACAGGTTTAAACGAGCGTACTGCTGCGGCAGCCGGTATTGATTTTGAAAGTGTAATTGTGCCGGGCTTTGACCGTTTGGGTTATATGCCGGGCGCCGGGCGCATTGTGCTGAAGCTTTTTGCCGATAAAAAAACGCATAAGGTTATCGGCGTGCAGGCAGTTGGGCAAAGCGTCGATAAACGCATTGATACTTTGGTGGCGGCAATCAGCATGGGCGCAGCGCTTGAAGATTTAAGCGAGTTTGATATCGGCTATGCTCCGCCGTTTAACGGACCGATTGATAATATTGCAACGGCAGCAAATGTGCTGCTGAATAAAATTGAAGGCCGCCTGCGCAGCATTAACCCTAAAGATTTTAAAGAACTGCGCAAGGAAAAGGATTACACTTTGGTTGATGTGCGCACTCCGGGCGAATTTAAAGCCTGCCATATTGCTGGATGCTGCAACATTGTAAACCTGCCGCTTGATAAAGTGCGCAGCAAGTGCTGTGAAACTTTGCCTGACAAAGAGGCCAAACTTGTATGCAGCTGCCAGATTGATTTGCGCGGCTATGAAGCCGAAACAATGCTGCGTGCTGCGGGCTATAAAAATGTTCAGAGCCTTGAAGGAAGCATGAGCGGTTGGCCTTATGAAACCGAAAAAAGCAAATAACAGCAAAAATGTGTAAATTTATTGACACAAAGGGCGGCTGTTGGTAAAATAGATTAATAACATTATTTATGTAAAGACGCCCGGAAGAATTGTAGTTGGTTTAACAGCACAATGAAACTTTGATGCCGGGCTTTATTTTTTATCGAA
>USHB01000048.1 GCA_900554395.1 uncultured Phascolarctobacterium sp. | reverse complement strand
TTTCAGCAAATTATCAATCCTCTAAAATATAAACTTCAACATCACGGCGGCCCCAGTTAATAGCTTCTTCATAGCTGTCCATAAATAAATCTATCCTGTTGCCAACAATCGCGCCGCCGGTATCACCGGCAATGGCAACGCCGTAACCGGGAATATACATTTTAGTATAATACGGTATTACATGCGGGTCAACAGCAACTATGCCGCGTACCGGCACCAGCCCGATGGAAGTAAGTCCCGTGCCGCTGCCGCAGTGAATAGTATATGCACTTGCTTCCGCATTAATAATGCGCGTATATTTTTTACGACCTTCCGGAGTCTCTACCGACATGCCTATGCCGCGTCTGATAACGGAATATTTCGGGTCTGCCAGCACTTCGCGGGCAATTTCCACTTCTTTAGGCACGCTGCCGGTACTTACAACAGATTTTTTAATAACCTTAACTTTTCCTGCTTCACCCTGTTCAACAACTTTCTGCTGCCCAAAAGGGATATTGGCATCATCAATGTATTTTACAGGAATTTCTGAAGGTGCTTCAACAGAACTTAACTTATCTCCTTTATTAAGGATATGGATTTCAAGGTCAGCTGTAATTTTTGTCTCAGGTGCCGGGTAAACACGCTTTTTGCTGAACCGGATTTTTAAATCACGCAGAGCGTCGCCAACAGTTTCCTTGCTGGTAAAAAATTTCTGTTCCGATTCTCCGCGCACCACTACAACAGGCACGGCACGTTTTAATGTAAGCACCGTTCCCTGCGCTCCGGTTTCTTCTACAATCCTGTCAGATTGTCCGACGCGCACGCCGGCTTCTTTAAAAATTTCACGCGGTTCGCTCAAATTGGTCGTTACCGTTTTTTCAGTGCCGTCAAATTTTAAAATTGTTACGGCAGATTCGGCAAGACCGGGATGAGTCTGGCCCGCAAACAAAATTACAAACATTACTGCAATCAGTATGCTGCGTTTCCAAAATGTAACATGTTCAGGCATAAAACTACCTCCTTAATTCGGGGGTATTTTATCATAGTACTTTTTGCAATGTCAAGCCGTCTACTTTCACGGTATTTTAAGCGTAAATTTAAAAACATCAAAACAAATTGTCTTTTGTATAAGCAGTTTTGTGGCAATTAAAAACACGGCAGTATTAAACTGCCGTGTTTGCTTTATTTAATTTTGTTAAACAGCGTTTTAACATTCCTGGTTGTTATGGCAGCCAGTGTTTCAAAATCTGTGCCGCGTACCTGCGCCGCATTCTGTGCCACCAGCTCTGTATAAAGCGGGCAGTTGCGTTTGCCGCGGTACGGCACCGGCGTTAAGTACGGCGAATCCGTCTCAAAAAGCAGCAAATCATCCGGCACATAAGCCAGTACTTCACGCACCTTGGCGGCATTTTTATAAGTACTTGTTCCGCCAAAGCCAAAGTAATAACCGCGTTTGGCAAGTTCCTTCGCCATTTCCAGCGAGCCTGAATAGCAATGGAACACTGCACGCGTACCTTGAGGCACTTCATTGCGGAAAATATCAAAAATATCTCCGTGCGCTTCACGGTCATGAATAATTACCGGCAAATCAAACTGTACCGCAAGGTCAATCTGCTCAAGCAGACGTTTTTTCTGAACTTCTTTCGGTTCGTTTTCCTTCCAGTAATAATCAAGCCCTATTTCGCCAATAGCAACAACTTTGGGATGCTGAGCCCATTCAGCAAGTTTATCAAGATAGCTTTCACTTGTAATGCCGGCTAAATCTTCCGGATGCCAGCCCACAGCAGCATATACAAAATCGTATTTTTCAGCAAGTTCAACGGCAAAGGCAGAACTTTTTTCATCACAGCCCGGGTTAATAAAACCATCCATTTCTTCGCCGATTTTTTTTATCAGTTCATCACGGTCATCAGTAAAATAATCGGAATCAAGATGGGCATGTGAATCCCATAAACCTGTGCGGGACATTTTATTTCACCTTGCTGCCGCTGGCAATGCCCGGAGCATCGGCAAGAACAAGATTGCCTTCTCCGTCGGATGCGGCAAGCAGCATGCCGCGGCTTTCGATACCGCGCAGTTTGGCAGGTTTAAGGTTGGCGATAACAATAACGTTTCTGCCAATAAGTTCTTCCGGTTCATAATGCTGGGCAATGCCGCTTACGATAGTACGTTCTTCCTCGCCAATTTTTACCTGAACCTTAATCAGCTTATCGGTTTTAGGAACACGTTCCGCAGCAATTACCGTTGCCACACGCAAATCTATTTTGGAAAAATCTTCAATAGCAATTTCATCGGCCGCTGCCGGAGCAGGTTTTGCTTCTTTCGCTTTAGCTTCGGCTTTAGGGCTTTCTGTTTTAGCGGGTTTAGCTGCCGTTTTTTTGGTAGCGGCAATTATGGTTTCACCATCATCGGTTACTTCAATGCGCGGGAACAGAGGTTCTCCCTTCTGCACTTTGGTTCCGCTTGCAAGGCCGCCCCATTCTGCATCGGCAAGCATGAAGCTTTCCGGTTTGCCAAGACCGAGCTGTTCGTAAATTTTCGGCGCAGTAACAGGCACAAACGGAGCAATCAAAATTGCTGTAATGCGCAGCGCTTCGGCAAGGTTATACATAACAGCCTGCAAACGTTCTGCCTGTGCCGGGTCTTTTGCCAGAATCCACGGTGCGGTTTCGTCAATATATTTATTGGCGCGGCCAATCATCGCCCAAACATCTTTAATTGCCTGGTTAAGTTCCATATGGTCCATGGAATCTTTATAATTAGCCACAGTTTCCTTTACAAGTGCAATAAATTCCTTATCAACGGCTTCTGTGCCTTCTTTATGCGTTACAACGCCGCCGTGGTATTTTTCAATCATACTAACGGTGCGGTGCAGAAGGTTGCCAAGGTCATTGGCAAGGTCAGCATTAATGCGGTTAATCAGCGCATCGCGCGAGAAATTGCCGTCGCTGCCGAGAGCGATTTCACGCAGCAGGAAATAACGGATAGCGTCCGGGCCAAATTCTTCAATTAAAGCAATCGGGTCGATAACGTTGCCTTTGGATTTGGACATTTTGTCGCCGTCAACAACCAGCCAGCCGTGTCCGTAAACCTGTTTCGGCAATTCTTCGCCCATTGCCATCAGCATAATCGGCCAGATAATGCTGTGGAAACGCACAATTTCCTTGCCTACAAGGTGAATATTTGCCGGCCAGAATTTCTTAAATTTTTCTTCGTCAGTGCCGTAACCGATGCCGGTAAAATAGTTCAGCAGTGCATCAAACCAAACATAAACAACATGTTTGGAGTCAAACGGAACGGGAATGCCCCAATCGAAAGTAGTACGGGTAATGCACAAATCTTCCAAACCCTGTTTAATGAAATTAATCATCTCGTTGCGGCGGGAAACCGGCTGAATGAAATCAGGGTGAGTTTCGATATATTCCAAAATTCTGTCCTGGTATTTGGACATTTTAAAGAAATAACTTTCTTCCGCCATTTTTTCTACCGGGCGGCCACAGTCAGGGCATTTGCCGTCTACAAGCTGACGTTCCAGCCAGTAAGATTCGCACGGAACACAATACAAACCTTCGTAATTCTTTTTATAGATATCGCCCTGGTCATAAATTTTTTGCAGCACAGCCTGTACTACTTTATGATGGCGTTCTTCGCTGGTACGGATAAAATCGTTGTTGGAAATATTCAGCATCTGCCACAATTTTTTAAAATTGGCAACAATGGCATCAACATACTGAATAGGTGTAACGCCTTTTTCAGCAGCTTTGCGCTGAATTTTCAAGCCGTGTTCATCACTGCCGGTCAGAAAGAAAACATCTTCGCCTTTAGCACGGTGATAACGGGCAACGGTATCGGCAATAGTGGTGCAGTATGCATGGCCGATATGCAGATTATCGCTCGGATAATAAATCGGCGTTGTGATATAAAAGCTGTTTTTACTCATCTTGCTTTCCCTTCTTTATATGTTAATTTTGTTTTGCCTTTTTTAAGGAATTCTTTTGTAATTTTATCACATTTCACAAAACCTTGCACAAAAATATTTACGGCTGCCCTTTACCGGTGCTGCCATTCAGTTCCTTATAATAACTTCCCCATTCTGCCATGCCTTCAACAACAGTTTTTAAGGTCAGTCCTACTTCTGTCAGAGAATATTCAACCCTCGGAGGTACTTCCGCATAAACTTTGCGTTTAACAATGCCGTCAGCTTCCAGCTCCCGCAAATTAGCGGTAAGCACTTTTTGTGATAAAGGTATCAGCCTGCGCAGTTCCGTAAAACGCTTGGTGCCTTCCAGAAGATAATTGACAATTAAAATTTTGCAGCGTGTGCCAACTATTTGCAGCATTACGGCAACCGGGCAGGGCAGCAATTCTTTTTCCGTCAGTTTGTTATCCATAAACGCTCCTCTCTTATAGTTACTTTTAATATACTATGTTTATTTTCAGCACCTTTAATTACTATAAAGTGCCTTCTTTACAATACTCACCTATAATGATACCATTACATCAATAAAAAGCAAGGAGGTTTTTATTATGCTGATACAGGAAATACGCAATGCTACCATCCGCCTTACTTACGGCGGCATAAAATTTTTAATTGACCCGCTGTTTGCACCAAAAGAAGCCTATGAACCATTCCCGGAAGGCCTTTTGCCCGGCAAACCCTGGCCGTTTCATAATCTGCCCATGCAGCCGGAAGAAATTGTAAATGGCATTGACGCTGTTATCATGACGCATTACCATCTTGACCATTTTGACGAATACGCAGTAAAATCGCTTGATAAAACTATTAAAATTTTTGCACAGGATGAATATGACCGTAAAGTATTGCAGGATTTTGGTTTTGCCAATACAGAAATTATCAGCGAAAACGGTACTGAATTTAAAGGCATAACTCTTTATAAAACAGAATGCCTGCACGGAGTCAGAGAGAAAATACAGCCTTACTGCGATGCCATGCATATCCGACCCGATGCAATGGGTATCATTTTTAACGCACCGGACGAAAAAACGCTGTATCTTGCCGGTGATACCATTTGGTACGATGGCGTAAAACGTGCGCTTGATGCGTATAAACCTTTTGCAGTTATTGTTAACGCTGCCTGCGCCCAGTTAAAACACAGCGGGCCGATTATTATGGGAACAGAAGATATTATGGCACTGCATACATACGCACCCGATGTTAAAATTATTGCCAGCCATATGGATACTGTAAGCCACGCAACACTAAACCGCGAACAGCTCCGCAAATTTGTGGATGCCAATAATTTATCCGGCTGCGTTATAATACCGGAAGACGGAGAAAGTTTAGTGCTGTAAAATGCATCCGATTGTTAAAGAAGGTTACCCCTTTATTATTGGTGCAGCATTCCTTGCCGTTGCAGCTTATTGGATGGCAGGCATTTATGCAGCCATCCCCCTTGCGGTGCTAGCGCTGTATTTTACATATTTTTTCCGCAATCCAAGGCGGCATGCGCCCTATGGCAGCAATATTTTGTATTCACCAGCCGACGGCATGGTAATAGGCGTAGAAAATATTTACGATACTGAATACATCGACGCACCTGCCAAAAAAGTAACAATATTTCTTTCCGTTTTTAACGTACATGTTAACCGCAGCCCCATGAACGGCGAAATAAACTACCGCCGCTATACCTGCGGACATTACGCACCGGCGTATAAAGATTCTGCCCCATTTGAAAACGAACGCCATGCCATCGGCATTGAAAACAACGGTATGCGCGTCCTTGTCATTCAAATTGCCGGCATTTTGGCGCGCCGCATTGTTTCGTGGGTTGATATCGGCCAGCAGGTAACGCAGGGGCAATGCTATGGCATGATTAAATTTGGTTCCTGCACAGAACTGATAGTACCGGAAAATGTGGAAATAAAAGTTAAAAAAGGCGATAAAGTTACCGGAGGCGTCAGCATTATCGGCGTTATACATCAGCAATAAGTAAAAAAGAGCATCTCTTAATGAGATGCTCTTTTTATATTTCCGTCAGCAATCTGTTATAAAGTTCGCGTTTAGGCACTTTGCGTGCTTTGGCAACCTGCGCCAATGCCGCTTTTTTATCAGTACCCGCTGCAATAAGCGCTTTTACTTCGTCAAGCGGGTCAGCTGCTTCCTGTTCCGGCAACGCCTCATCTTCGCCCTGCGCTATAACAAGGCAGAATTCGCCGCGCGGAGGCTGTTCTTCCAGCCACGCCAGGCATTCCGTAACGCTGCCGCGGAAGAATTCCTCGTGCAGTTTGGTCAGTTCGCGCGCAGCAGCAAGCTGCCTGTCGCCCCACGCTGCCAGTATTTCCTTCAGCACATCTTTAATGCGGTGCGGGGCTTCATATAAAATTATTGTTGAAGGTATGTTTTTCCATGCCGCAAGCTGATCTGCCCTGTTCTTTTTGCTTTTGGGCAAGAAGCCGCCGAAAAAGAACGGTGAAGATGGCAGACCGGAGGCAATCAACGCACACAAAGCTGCATTGGCGCCTGGCAGCGGCACAACCTTAATTCCTGCTTCAATCGCTTCACGCGCAAGCTGCTCACCAGGGTCGGCAATGCCCGGAAATCCGGCATCACTTACAAGAGCAATATTTTTGCCTTCTGTCAGTTCAGCTATCAGCTTCGGGCCGTTTTTATCCTTGCTGTGCTCATCATAACGCACCAAATGGCCTTTAATATTAAAATGGTTTAAAAGCTGCAAAGTGTGGCGCGTATCTTCCGCAGCTATAATATCGGCTTCGCTTAAAGTACGCAGAACGCGCGGCGTTATATCTTCAAGGTTGCCTATCGGCGTTGCGCAAAGGTATAAAGTTCCCGCTTCCGTCATTTTGCCTGCTCCTTCGATTTATCATAATATGCCAATGCCTGCTCACTCAGGCTGCCGTCGCTGTTATACATCACAAGCGGCGGCAAAACCTCCAAACCATAGCTGCCGCCCTTGGTCATTTCCATTAAGAATATCCACGCCGGTTTGTTAATGGCGCTGTGTACCCACTGCAAACGCTTGGGCTGCAAACCAAACTCCGCCGCAAGCTGCATACACTCTGCAAAGCGGTCCGGAAGCTGCACTATGGCAAAACGTCCGCGGTAACGCACGGCATACGCCGCCGCTTTAAAAAAGTCATGCAAATCAGCAGTTACCTCATGGCAGGCAGCGGTGCCTATTTTGCGGGTGTTGCCACTGTTGCGGTAAGGCGGGTTGGCAATTACCAAATCCATGCTTTCGGTTTTAAAATACTTGTTTATTTCGCGCACATCGCCGTCAATTACGCTTACAACATCTTCTAAATTATTATCGGTAATGCTGCGGCGCATTAATTCCGCAACGCGCGGATTAAATTCCAGCCCGGTTACCTTGGCCGCGCCGCGGGCCGCCAGAAAAAGGCTGATAGCGCCAGTTCCGCTGCCAAGTTCCAACACCTGCGCTTTAGTAACAAGATGCGCAAATGCCGCTATAAATACCGAATCCGTTGTAAAAGTAAATTCGCCTGCATCCTGCCATACGGTATAGCCGCAGCCCGGCAATGAATCGCGCCGTATTCCCGTATGCACCATTAAATTTTATCCGCCTTTGCTGCATCAACAATTTCATCCCATTCAACCTGAATGGTGTTATCCGGCGTAAGCTGTACGGATGCGGTGCGCATCGCGCGGTTGATGCCCATTACCCTGCCTTCGCCAAACGGCGTAACAACCATGGCGCCAACCTTCGGCACTTCCACGCGTTCCGGTGCCGGACGTTTGCCGCAGCAGCCGCTGCAATATACATCGTTTTCGTATTTCAGGCAGCACATAAGCCTGCCGCAAACACCGGAAATTTTGGCCGGGTTCAGAGAAAGGTTCTGGTCTTTTGCCATGCGGATGGATACCGGTTCAAAATCGCCCAAAAATGTTGCACAGCAAAGCGGCCTGCCGCAGCCGCCAATGCCGCCAAGCATTTTCGCTTCGTCGCGCACGCCAATCTGGCGCAGTTCAATGCGGGTACGGAAAACCGATGCCAAATCCTTAACAAGTTCACGGAAATCTATACGGCCGTCCGCGGTAAAATAAAAGATAATTTTATTAACGTCAAAAGTAAATTCCACATCAATCAAACGCATCGGCAAGCCATGTTTGGCAATTTTGCGCAGGCAGATGTTAAAGGCTTCCTTCTCGCGGATTTTATTTTCCTGCACTTTCAGCGCATCTTCTTCCGTTGCCTTGCGCATAACCGGTTTAAGCTGCGATACCAGTTTGTTCTCCTCAACTTCGCGCGCACCGATAACAACAGTACCGTATTCCAGACCGCGCACGGTTTCTACAATTACATGGTCGCCAACTTCCACGCCGGTATCGACGGGGTCAAAATAATATATTTTACCTGCTTTTTTAAATCTGATGCCTACTACTTTCAGCAAAATTTTCACTCCTTCCGCAGTAAATCAAGTTTTAGTACAAGCGCCTCAAGCACATTTTTGGCGCTGACATTTTTATTTATGTTCTGCCAGGCTTCCTGCGCAGCATTAACGCTCTGCCTGGTTGTATGTAAAGACGTGCTTTTGGCTATGCCATCAAGCGCCGTCAATATATCCGTATTGTAAATTCTCTCCGGCGCGCCGCTTTGCAAAAGCAGCACATCACGCAGGAGATAGACAAACTGTTCGGTCAGCAAAAGCGCCGACGCGCGGTCATACTTTTCGCCCCATCCCAAAGAGGCAATATAACCAAACGGGTTATTCAGCGGCAATTTTTGCAGCAGCGAAAGTGCATCACGCCGCAAATCAAAAATGCCTGCTTCTTTAAAAGCCAGCGCCCTTCCTGGTGAGCCCCCGGCAAGCGCAGCCAGCACACCGGCATTGTTAATAACGCCGTGAGACTTTAGAATATGCTGCACCGAAGCAATATCCGGCGCTTCAAACCGCAGGCGTATTACACGCGACAAAACTGTAGGCAAAAGGCGTTCAGCCTGTTGCGTTATTAAAATAAACAGCCATCCCTGTGGCGGTTCTTCCAGTAATTTTAAAAGGCTGTTGGCAGCTTCAGCCGTCATTTGCCCGGCATCGTCTATAATACACACTTTATGTTCCGATAATACCGGCGCAAAAGCAGCCTGCTTTGCCATTTCCTTTACCTGTTCAATTTTAATATCCTTGCCTGCTTCTTCTGCCGTCAGCAGGTAAAAATCGGGGTGCGCAAAACTGTTATTGGCTATATCCATCAGGCGGCAGCTTTCGCAAATTCCACACGGATGCGAGCCCTGCCCGGTGCATAAAAAGGTTTTGGCAAAATGCAGCGCCAGCATTTTTTTGCCGATGCCGCCCAAACCGTAAAACAAAAGCGCATGCGGACGGCTGC
>USHB01000047.1 GCA_900554395.1 uncultured Phascolarctobacterium sp. | reverse complement strand
TTTAAAAATTCTGCCTGCTTCGCCGCGGTTAAATCTGTTAATAGGTATAATTTTTTCAACACTTAATGCTTCCATAATTTCGCCCCCTATCGTTAAAAATATTATATTATAAAACGGTTAAAACATCAATAAATTTATTGATATTTTAACATTTCTACGTATTATACCTAATAAAACAAAAACGCACCCAACTTCATTACAAGTCAGGTGCGTTTTTAATTTACGTTATTTTCCCGGTTCAAACAAGCCTTCGTTATCGTCCCACAGGATTACTTTATCTTCTTTTAAGGTTTCCTGCAAACGGATTACACGCTGATTGCTGCTGCCGCGGAAGCGCAGATTCGGGTCTTTTTTGGCTTCCACAAATTCGCCGTCCACTAAAATGTCGATACACTCCAATAGCCCGCGTGTAATTTCATAATCGCACAGGCGGCCTGTTAAAAGGTCTTTTTCCAAATCGTAGCCGGTATAGCACCACACAGTTTTATCAGGGTACATCGCGCGCAGGCGCTGCATAAAAGGCAGCAGTGCTTTCTGGTTGGCAGGTTCAAACGGCTCGCCGCCCAAAAGGCTGAAACCTTTAATATAAGGCGGTTTTAGTGCGTTTAAAATTTCTTCTTCCGCCGCTGCATCAAAAGGGCTGCCGTAATTAAAATCCCAGGCTTCCTGGTTAAAGCAGCCTTTGCAGTAATGCGTGCAGCCGCTTACAAACAGCGATACGCGCACGCCGGGGCCATTGGCAACATCATGGGTTTTAATTGCCGCGTAATTCATAATACGCCTCCGTTACAGATGCAGTACGCGGGCTTTGATTTCTTTGGTTTTGCCCACGTTCCAGAAGTTTTCGCCCAAATAACCGCAGGTACGGCGGGTTACGTTCATCAGATTATGGTCTTTATTGCCGCAGTTCGGGCATTCCCATTCCAAATCGTCATTAATGATGATTTCGCCGTCAAAACCGCACACATGGCAGTAATCGCTCTTGGTATTGAACTCTGCGTACTGAATGTTGTCGTAAATAAAACGTACAACGTCTTCCAGAGCCTCGGTATTGTGGCGCATGTTCGGAATTTCCACATAGCTGATAGCGCCGCCGCTGGAGATTTTCTGGAACTGGCTTTCAAAAGCAAATTTGCTGAAAGCATCAATGTTTTCACGCACGTCAACATGGTAAGAGTTGGTGTAGTAGCCTTTATCGGTAACGTCGGCAATGGTACCGAAACGTTCTTTATCAATACGGGCAAAACGGTAGCACAGGCTTTCTGCCGGTGTGCCGTAGAGAGCAAAGCCGATGCTGGTCTGCTGTTTCCATTTATCGCATTTTGCACGCAGGTAACGCATTACGCGCAGTGCAAATTCTTCGCCTACGGGGTCGGTATGGCTTACGCCCTTCATCAGCTTGGTCATTTCGTAAATACCAATGTAGCCAAGCGAAATACTGCTGTAACCGCCAACGAGGTATTTATCAATCGCTTCGCCTTTTTTAAGGCGGGCAATGGCGCCATATTGCCAGTGTACAGGGCTTACATCGCTCTTAACGCCCATCAGCGCGTTATGACGGCACATCAAAGCCTTGTAGCACAGTTCAAGGCGTTCATCCAAAAGTTTCCAGAACTTCTGCTCATCGCCTTTGGCGATAATTGCCACCTGCGGCAGGTTAATGGAAACAACGCCCTGGTTGAAGCGGCCTTCAAATTTATAGTTGCCGTTTTCGTCCTTCCACGGAGCAAGGAAGCTGCGGCAGCCCATCGGGGAGAATACATTGCCTTCGTAGTTTTCGCGCATTTTTTTAGCGGAAATGTAATCCGGATACAGGCGTTTGGCACTGCATTTTACGGCCAGTTTGGTAATGTAATCGTATTTGCCGCCTTTAAGGCAGTTATGCTCGTCCAAAACGTAAACCAGTTTCGGAAAAGCAGGCGTTACGTAAACGCCTTTATCGTTTTTAATGCCCTGCAAACGCTGACGCAGAATTTCTTCCACAATCATGGCGTTTTCTTTTAAGTATTCATCATCTTCCTGCAGGTTAAGGAAAATGGTTACAAACGGAGACTGGCCGTTCGTGGTCATTAAAGTGTTAATCTGATACTGAATGGTCTGCACACCGCTTTGCAGTTCGCTCTTAAGGCGTGCCTGCACCAGGCGTTCCACGGTTTCTTCCGGCAGGGTGTCGCCAACTTCATCAAGCACGGCTTTTTTAAATTTATTATAGCTGCGGCGCAGATATTTGCCCAAATGGCGGATATCAACAGACTGGCCGCCGTACTGGCTGCTGGCAACGGAAGCAATAATCTGCGTCATAACGGTGCAGGCAACCTGGAAGCTCTTGGGGCTTTCGATAAGTTTGCCGTTCATAACGGTGCCGTTGTCAAGCATATCGCCGATATTAATCAGGCAGCAGTTAAAAATAGGCTGAATGAAATAATCGGCATCGTGGAAATGGATTGCGCCTTCGTCATGTGCTTTGGAAATTTCTTCCGGCAGGATAATGCGGCGGGTTAAATCTTTGGAAACCTCACCGGCAATCAAATCGCGCTGGGTGGAAGCCATAACGGCGTTTTTGTTGGAATTTTCTTCCATAACGTCTTTATTGCTGTTGCGGATTAACGAAAGGATGCTTTCATCGGTAGTGTTTGCCTTACGCACCAGTGCGCGGGTGTAGCGGTAAATGATGTAGGCTTTGGCAAGATCGAATTTGCCTTCCTGCATCAGCTGATGCTCTACCATATCCTGTATGTCTTCAACCAGCAAACGCATACGGTTGCGGCTTTCTACATATTGTGCAATAGCTTCGATTCTGTCATCGGCTATACGTTCGTTTGCTTCAACAGCTCCATTTGCTTTCTGAATGGCGACAACTATTTTGCTGCGGTCAAAATCAACCGTAGTGCCATCGCGTTTGATTACTTTCATTGTCCTCCCTCTTTCTCCGTTCAGTAATTTTTATCTGCCAATCTTTATTTAATACTTATTAAGCTTTTACAATAATACCATATTTTGAAAAGGAAGTAAAGGGTGCTACTACAATATATTGTTTTTATTTTGATGTTATCAACAATATTTTGTGCTATACACTTTTTGTTGCATTTGTTTACGCCATGCCGCAGTTTGTTTTTGTCAACTGTTTTATATAGGCCTTAAATGTTTTAAATTACACTTTTTGCTCAATTTTACTTTGCTTTTCTGTGTTTTTTTACTTTATCCGGCATTGCAAAAAAATTTTTGGCAAAACAGCAATATAAACAAAAGTATGCAAATTTAAAACAAGTATTGTAAATTCTTTAAAAAAAGCCTATAATAAAGAAGTCTGACGCAGATATTACAGGCAGAAAGTAAACATCTGTCATTTTAATTTCAGGAGGCTAAAATATGGAAATCACCACCATCCATCTTGACATGGTGCAGTCCGTCGCACTCGCCATTGTCAGCTATTATATCGGCACATGGATTAAAAGCCAAAGCGCCCTGCTGCAAAGGTTCAGCATTCCGGCGCCTGTTATCGGCGGCCTGCCGCTCGCCTTTATCTTTTCGTGCTTAAAAATATCTGGCATTGCCGATTTTACCTTTGACGACACACTGCAAAAAGTTGCACTGTTGTGCTTTTTTACCACCATCGGCATGATGGCAAGTTTAAAACTTGTTAAAAAGGGCGGCCTGCTGCTGGTTGGCTTCTGGCTTACATCAACCGTGCTCGGCATTTTGCAGAACGCTATCGGCATGGGCGTTTGCAGCCTGATGGGCATCGATAAATTCTACGGTATTCTTGCCGGCGCCGTTGCGCTGATGGGCGGCCTTGGCACCAGCGCTGCCTTCGGCCCGTTTTTTGAACAAAACTACAACTTAACCGGCGCAACAACCGTCGCCATTACCGCCGCCACTTTTGGTATGGCCGTAGCGCTTATTATCGGCGGCCCGTTTGGCGAACGCCTGATTAAAAAATATAAACTGAAAACTCCTAAAGCAGCCAAAGAAGATACCCCGCTGGAAGAAATTGACGAAACCGAAACCACCGTTACCGGCGAAAACCTTATTCCGGCACCTGCCGCTGCCGCAGAAATTTTAAAAGCGCTCGGCTTTGTAGCAATCGCCATGGGTCTGGGCAGCATTTTAAGCAGCTATCTCGGCCAGTTCATTACCCTGCCGGTATACATCGGCAGTATGCTGATAGCAGCCGTTATCCGCAATGTCGGCGATTTCAGCAAAGCGTATAAAATTGAAGGCGTAGGCATGGACTGCATTGCCGATATTTCCCTGGTACTTTATGTAACCATGGCCATCAACAGCCTCAAACTGTACGAACTTATTAATCTGGCGCTGCCGCTGATTATTATTCTCGTTATTCAGACTTTGCTGATGGTTGTTTTCGCCTGGGGCGTATACTTCTTAATGTTCGGCAAGGATTATGATTCCGTTATGCTTGCCGTAGGCGGCATCGGTTTTGCCATGGGTGCAACGGCTAACGGCCTTGCCAACATGCAGTCTCTTTCCGATAAATACGGTTTCTCGCCTAAAGCGTGGATGATAGTTTCGCTTGTAGGTGCGTTCCTCATCGACTTTACCAACGCTATTATCATAACGTGGATGATAACGCTGTAAAAAGCGTAAATTTTAACTTAACACATAAGCAAAAAACACCTGCCGCAGCAGGTGTTTTTTTTATTTTGGCAGTTATTTTATTTTAAAAATATCTAGCTATGTCTGCCGCATGGGGCAGAATAATATCGGGGTGGATGTTTTCCTTTTCCACATCTTCCAGCGTAGCTTCGCCGGTAAGCACCAGCACCGATAAGATGCCGTTATTAAGCCCGAAAGCAATATCCGTGCTTAAACGGTCGCCAACCATGGCAATTTCGTCTTTTTTATAGCCGGTGCGTTCCATTACCACATCTACCATATAATGATAGGGCTTGCCGGTAATGGCTAAAGGCTTTTTGCCTGTTGCCGTTTCTATCAGTTTAATCATGGCGCCGCAGTCCGGTATAAACTCACCGCCTTCAATCGGGCAGCGCACATCAGGATGCGTTGCTATATAAGGCACGCCGCAGTCAATCAAACGGCAGGCTATCGCCAGTTTATCGTATTCCAGTGACATATCAAAGCCAACCACTACATAATCAGTTTTTTCTTCCAAAAGCGTGGTCAGTTTAAAGCCGCCTTTAATAATGGTTTCCTTTAATAAATCCGTGCCCAGCACATACAGGCTGGCACCGGGTTTTAACTGCTGCATATAGTACACAAAAGCGTCGCTGCTTATCAGCACGTTCCTGCGTTCTACCTCAATGCCCAAACGGCGCATTTTTTCCACATAATGGCTGTGCCCTTTTGAGGAATTGTTGGTTACAAGGTAAAAATCCCTGCCGCTTGCACGCAGTTTTTTAAAAAACTCATCCATGCCCGGAATAAGCGTATTGCCCAGATTAATGGTGCCGTCCATATCGAACAGAAAGCATTTTATATCTTTAAGCCTTGCTAAATCTGCCATGCGCTTCTCCTCAGCCTAAAAGCAAACGGTCGCTGTCCAAAGTGTTGCCGGCAGCTTTTTCAAACATTTGCAGCAAATCCTGCGTGGTAAGGTTTTTCTTTTCATCGCCTGCAACGTCTACCAGAATTTTGCCGTTGTACATCATAATCAGCCTGTTGCCGTAGCGCAGCGCATCACGCATATTATGCGTAATCATCAGCGCCGTTAAATGGTCGCGGTCAATAATGCGCTCGGTAAGAGCCAGCACTTTGGCTGCGGTTTTCGGGTCCAGCGCCGCTGTATGTTCATCCAAAAGCAAAAGTTTCGGGCGTTTTATCGTTGCCATTAAAAGTGTAAGCGCCTGCCTTTGCCCGCCGCTGAGCAAACCCACGCGCGCCGTCATGCGGTTTTCAAGTCCCAAATCAAGCTCTTTCAGCATTTCCACAAACCAGTCGTGGTCTTTTTCGTTCAGGCTCCACTTTAAGCCCGGCGTTTTGCCGCGCCTTGCGGCGATAGCAAGGTTTTCTTCTATCATCATGCCGGCAGCAGTACCCATCATCGGGTCCTGAAACACTCTGCCGATGTATTTTGCGCGCTTATGCTCCGGCGTTTTGGTAATATCTGCGCCGTCGATAACAATTTTGCCGCTGTCTACCGGATAAGCACCGGCGATGGAGTTCAAAAGCGTCGATTTGCCTGCGCCGTTGCCGCCGATAACGGTGACAAAATCGCCGGGGGCAAGATGCAGCGACAAATCCTGCAATGCTACTTTTTCGTTAATCGTACCTGCAAAAAATGTTTTATGGATATGTTCAACGTGCAGCATTATTTCACCGCCTTTCTTATTCCTAACTTATCTTTTACAAGCGGCAGCGAAAGCGCAAACGCTACGAGAATTGCCGTGAAAAGTTTTAAATCGTTAGGCGGCATGCCCATTTGCAGTACCGCTGCAATAACAATGCGGTATACAACACTGCCTAAAATTACGCTGATAATGCAGTTTTTAAAGCTGCGTGTGCCAAACAGCACTTCGCCGATAATAACCGACGCCAGACCGATAACGATAGTGCCGGTGCCCATGCCGACATCGGCAAAGCCGTTGTTCTGTGCAATAAGCGCGCCGCTTAAAGAAACAAGCGCGTTACTGATTAACAAACCTAAAATAATGGTTACGCGGGTATCTACGCCCTGCGCGCGGATCATCTGCTGGTTAAAGCCGGTAGCACGGATGGCTGCGCCGATTTCCGTACCGAAGAACCAGTAAATGAAAACGCCGCTGATAACGGCAGCCAGCATGCCGACGGCAAGTACGGTGTAAACGTTATCCAGTCCGAACCACGTCTGTATTTCAGTAAAAATTGTATCAATACGCAAAAGCGACAGGTTGGCTTTGCCCATAATGCGCAGGTTTACGGAATACAGCGCAATCATGGTCAAAATACCTGCCAGAAGTGCCGGTATTTTCAGTTTAGTGTGTAAAAGCCCGGTAGCCACGCCTGCAAGCATACCGGCAACAGCGGCGCAGACAAAAGCCGCAGCAACGGAATAACCTTCCGAAAGCATGGCAGCCGCAACAGCCGCGCCCAGCGGGAAACTTCCTTCAACAGTCAAATCAGCAATATCAAGCACACGGAACGTAATGTAAACGCCCAGCGCCATAACAGCCCACAATAAGCCCTGCGCTATTGTAGGCATTAAAATATCAAGCATCTAATCTCCTCCAAATTATGCAGTAAAAGCGGGCTTCCACGCAGGAAACCCGCAACTGAGCCATTTTATTTTACTTCCGCTTCTTTTAAAACATCTTCCGGAACGGTATAGCCAAGGCGTTCTGCCACAGCTTTATTAACGGTAACTTTAAAATGCTTCTGAGTTTCTACTGCCATATCAGCCGGTTTGGCTTCGCCCTTTAAAATTTTAGCTGCCATTTCGCCGGTCTGTTTGCCAAGTTCGTAATAGTTAATGCCAATTACAGCCACGCTGCCTTCGGTATCAGGCCAGCCGCAGGTCATAATCAGTTTGGCAGGTTCGGTAACGCTTATTAAAGTCGGCACTGCCGATGCCATAACGTTATCGGTCGGCAGGTACAGGCAGTCAATTTCGCCAATCAGGCTCTGTGCTGCCTGCTGAATATCGTTAACGCTGGAAACGGTTGCTTCCTTAACTTCAACGCCGCGTTCAGCAGCATATTTTTTCAGCAAATCAACCTGCATCTGCGAATTAACTTCGCTGGACGAATAAATGGTGCCTACAACTTTAGCATCCGGCACAAGTTTCAGCAGCAAATCAAGCTGCTTGTCAATCGGGTTCATATCGCTGGTGCCGGTTACATTGGCGCCCGGTTTTTCGCTTGATGCAACAAGTTTAGCCGCTTCATAATCGGTAACGGCGGTTGCCACAATGGGAATATCCTTTGTAGCGTTGGCAGCAGTCTGTGCTGCCGGTGTTGCAATGGCGCAAATCAAATCAACTTTGTTGCTTACAAAACGGTGGGCAATATTCTGCAAATTGCTCTGGTCAGCCTGTGCGTTCTGGCGGTCGAAAGTAATATTTTTGCCTTCCTTAAAGCCGTTAGCGGCAAGGCCGTCCACAAAACCTTTGTTGGCAGCGTCAAGCGAAGCATGCTCTACAAGCTGCACAATACCTACATTTACAGATTTTTTTGCTGCCGTTTCCTCTTTTTTATCTCCGCCGCAGCCGCCAAGTACGCCTGCAGCCAAAGTCAAAGCCAATGCCGCAGCCAGGGCACGCATTTTTTTCGATAACATCATTAGTTGCTCATTCCTTCCCTAAGGTAAACTTTTGCATATAATGCGGTTATTTTATAACTTCCGCATTTTGCAGCACATCCTGCGGGATAGTAATGCCAAGGCGCTGTGCGCTTGCTTCGTTGACAACGGTTTTAAACTGTTTCTGATTCTGTATTGCCATTTCTGCCGGTTTGGCTTCACCCTTTAAAATTTTAGCCGCCATCTCGCCGGTCTCCTTACCGAGCTGGTAGTAATCAATACCAAGCGTTGCAAGACCGCCACCTTTTACAAGGGCCTCTTCGCCGCAGATAACCGCAAGCCCTGCGTTATCCGTAACGGAAACCAAAGTAGGCATGGAAGAAGCAATTACATTATCGGTCGGAACATAAACCGCGTCAACCTTCCCTACAAGGCTCTGTGCTGCCTGCTGAATATCGTTTACCGTAGAAACCGTTGCTTCCACAACATTGACGCCCCGTTCAGCAGCCGCTTTTTTCATTAAATCAATTTGAATCTGAGAATTTACTTCGCTGGAGCAGTAAACAGTACCGATAGTTTTCGCATCAGGCACAATTTTCAGCAGCAAATCAACCTGTTCCTTAATCGGGTTCATATCGCTGGTACCGGTTACGTTGCCGCCCGGTTTCTCGCTCGTTGCAACAAGTTTAGCCGCTTCATAATCCGTAACAGCGGTTGCCACAATAGGAATATCTTTTGTGGCGTTGGCCATAACCTGCGCCGCCGGTGTGGCAATGGCGCAAATTAAATCCACCTTGTTGTTGACAAAACGGTGGGCAATGTTCTGTAAATTACTCTGGTCTGCCTGTGCGTTCTGCCTGTCGAAAGCAATATTCTCATTTTCCTTGAAGCCTTTTTCCGCCAGGCCGTCTACAAAGCCTTTATTGGCTGAATCAAGCGCGCTGTGCTCTACCAGTTGTACAATACCTACATTTAACTGCGCTTTATTTCCGGCTTCCTTTTTTTCGCTGCCGCAACCCGCCAGAAGCCCCAATGCCAAAAGCAAAGTTACGCCTGCAGCTAATTTTTTCAATCCTCTTTTTTTCATAATATCCATCCTTCCATTCTTCAAAGTATCCCCTCAAAGCAACAATACTACTATTTTATCATCTATT
>USHB01000046.1 GCA_900554395.1 uncultured Phascolarctobacterium sp. | reverse complement strand
TGAAAAAGTTGTAGAATTTACTGAACTGCTTGGCAAAAGAAACACTAATATTTCATCAGAACTATCGGAATTAAAAACAGTACAGACAGAAGGGCGGAATATGACGGCCTTTAATTTATTATTGGAAAGGAAGCAGTAAATGCAGGAACTTTATTTAAAACTGCAAAATTTAAAACATACTGATAAATACAGTTTGATTTTAATTGCGGCGCTTGTACTATGTATAGCCATAAAAACACTGGCGCTTGATCTGCTGCAAAATAAAATTGAGCTAAGCAGAAACATACTTATAGAAGAAACACAAAGGCTTGATAGTTACTGTGCTTTTGCCGCCAAAAATAATAACTATGATACTTTTATTAATGAACAGCATACAGCAATGGAAGAAGCGTATAAAATACTGCCGGAAAAAATAACAGCAGCAGAACTGATAAGAGAATATACGGAAGTTGCAGAAAAATATAATTTGCAGGTGCAAAGCATAAAACCGGTAAAAAATGAAAAACAAAATAAAACTGCTTATGAAACCATAACCTTTAAAATTATTTTAAAAGGCAGTTTTTATAAAACCGCTGCTTTTTTGGACGAAATTCAAAATAAAAAACAGCTTTTTACTGTTAATAATGTGGTTATGGAGCGTATTTCGGAGAATTTTAACGGTAATGTAATGCTGACGGCCGATTTAACTGCATATGCATTAAATGATTGAATTGCTTGCTATGAGCCTGCTTAAAGTTGTATAATTATATAGTTGAGAAAACTTATTTTTGAGCATTAAAAGGATTTTTAACATGGAATACACAAAACAGGTTTATGAATTACTTGATGATTTTAAGCAGGGAAAAATCGCTAACGAAGATTTTTTAAGAAAACTGCACAGCAATGAATACAGCGATTTAGGTTTTGCTATGATTGACCACGAACGTAGCTTACGCCAAGGCTTTGCAGAAGTTGTATACTGCGAAGGCAAAACTGCTGAGCAGACGGCTGCAATTATGGAGCGTCTGGCGCAAGTGCATGATAATATTATCGGCACGCGTGCCAATGAAGAAAAATATGCCGCCGTAAAAAAAGTAGTGCCGGATGCCGAGTTTTATAAAGATGCCGGTTTTATTAAAATAGAACGCAAACCTTTGCCGAAAGATGATAAGCGTTATATAGCAGTTGTAACGGCAGGCACAAGCGATTTGCCTGTATCGGAAGAGGCTGCACTTACGGCAGAAATTATGGGCAATACGGTAAAACGGGTTTATGATGTCGGCGTAGCAGGTATTCACCGCTTATTTTCTAAAATTGATATTATCCGCGAGGCGAATGTTGTTATTGTTGTTGCTGGCATGGAAGGTGCGTTGGCAAGCGTTGTCGGCGGATTGGTTGATAAACCGGTTATTGCAGTTCCCACGAGTGTAGGATATGGCGCAAATTTTAAGGGATTATCGGCACTTTTAGGAATGTTAAACAGCTGTTCGGCAGGCGTTGCCGTTGTAAATATTGATAACGGTTTTGGAGCCGGACGCATGGCAAGCATTATTAACCATATGAGGTGATAAAATGAAAAAAGCACTTTACATAGAAGCATTTTCGGGAATCAGCGGCAATATGCTTTTGGGCGCCTTGCTTGATTTAGGCGCTGACGCTGATTTTATTGCAGCAGAATTACAAAAAATGCATTTGGGTGAATATGAACTTATCAATACCCGTGCTGATAAATGCGGCATTAATGCTGCTTATTTTAATGTAAAAATTCCGGGTGCTGGACAGAAGAAAGAAGCTGGCGGCCGAAATAGAAGAACATGAACATGAGCATTGCTGCCACCATGAAGGGCATCACCATCATCATGGCGACCATGGGGAATGTCATCATCACCATCATCATGAGCATGAGGCAGAACATTTTCATGAGCATCATTGCTGCCATGCCCATGAAAATATTCAGGAAGTTCACCATCACCACCATGAACACAGAAATTTTAACGACATCAAAACAATCATAGAAAATTCAGACTTGAGCGCTAACATAAAACAAAAAGCTGTTGGCGTATTCCGTATGCTTGGGCTTGCAGAAGCGAAAGTACATGGTAAAAGCCTTGAAGAAGTACATTTCCACGAAGTAGGAGCTATTGATACAATTATTGATATTGTCGGCAGCTGCCTTGCTCTGGAAAATCTTGGGATTGAAGATATTTATGTATCGGAAATAAAAACTGGTTTCGGCTTTGTACAATGTGCACATGGTTTAATGCCTGTGCCTGCTCCTGCCACGGCAGAGCTTTTGGCACATGGATTGGCATTTGCCAAAGGGAATGTTGAACGTGAATTAACAACGCCTACCGGTGCAGCTTTAATGGCAGCACTGGCAAAAACCTCTGTTGATATGCCTAAAGGCTTTATAACTGAAAAAGTTGGCTATGGCGCAGGAACAAGAAATTTGGAAATTCCCAATGTTTTGCGCGTAAGCCTTGGCGTGCTTAATGATGAAAAGCACTGCGGTCTTACAGTTGCCGAATGCAATATCGATGATATGAGCGGCGAGGTATGGCCTTATGTGCTGGAAAAACTTTTGTCAGCAGGCGCACTTGATGCCTGGATTACGCCGATTATTATGAAAAAGGGCAGACCTGCTCAGATGCTTTCTGTATTGATGAAGCCGGAAGATTTACCGCAGCTTGAAAAAATAATTTTAAGTGAAACTACCACACTTGGCTTGCGTTATTATGATGTAGCTCGTCACTGCTGTGAAAGATATTTTATTGATGTTGCTTTGCCGCAAGGTACTGTAAAAGTAAAATATTCAAAAGCCGGCGGACAAATTTTAAATATTGCTCCGGAGTTTGAAGATTGCCGTAAACTGGCAGAAAATACCGGTGTGCCGCTGAAAAAAATTATGCAGCTTGCAGCAGCCGCAGCGGAGGCACAGCTTGAGCACTGATTTTAAAGCTTATATTGCAGAACTTGTCAATAATTTTTCATCAAACGGCATTACTGCCGAAGAAAAAGATTTGCAATATGGCAGGCAGCTTATACTTATAAAAGACAGCGATAAGACTATCTTATCGGTTTATAACGGGAAAAAAGGCATAAAACTGGTTTGGAGCGGCAAAAATACTGCGTTTACCGATGAATGCAAAAGTATTTTAATGAACGAAGGCACAGCCGGAACAGATTACCGTTTGCTGAAGGATTATCCGCATTTTAATGGTATTTGGGCTGGAAGCGATGAATCAGGCAAAGGAGATTTTATCGGTCCGCTCGTTGTTGCTGCTGTTGTTTGCGATGAAAAAAGTGCAGACAGGCTGTTTAATATCGGCGTAAAAGATTGTAAAATAGTCAGTGATAAAGATGTGCTGAATTTGCGTAAAGAAATTGAAGCAAATTCATTAAGCACTTCCGTTTTGGCACTGACCCCTAAAATGTATAACTACCGTTATGGGCAAATAAAAGCTGCCGGGCAAAACCTTAACCATCTGCTGAGCTGCGGCCATGCAGCAGCACTGTGCAATGCACTTGCCAAATGCCAGCAATGCAATTATGCTTTGGTAGACCGTTTTGCAGTTAATAATAACATTTGCGGTATGGTTCATGATAAATTCCCAAATGTAAATGTGGTGCAAATGCCTAAAGCAGAAGCCGATATAGCTGTTGCTGCGGCATCTGTGCTGGCACGCGCCGAGTTTTTGCGCATTATGGCGGATTTGGAAATGCAGGCAGGCATACCGCTGCCAAAAGGCGGAGGTACTGCTGCAACAGATTGCGCACGTATGCTGGTACAAAAATTTGGCAAAGAATCACTTGGCAATTTTGTAAAACTGCATTTTGCCAACTATAAACGTATTTAACCGGAGATAGTATGAAAAAACTGATAATTAATGCAGATGATTTTGGACTGCATCCATCAATAAATGAAGGAATTATTAAGGGTTACAGCGAAGGTATGATAACAAGCACATCTATCATGCCAAGCGCACCTTATTTTGAAGATGCCGTAAAACTGGCGAAAGAAAATCCTTCTTTGGGTATAGGCATTCACCTTACTTTGGTAGGGGGAGTTAAGCCTGTATGCACCGAAGGCATAAATTCCTTAATAAATGCAGACGGAGTTTTTGCAGAAGATTATACAGTTTTTACGAAAAAATGGTATACTGGTAGTATAAAGAAAAATGAAATTGAAAAAGAGCTTTCGGCACAGATAGAAAAAGTGCTGAAAGCTGGCATTGCACCGACTCATATCGACAGTCACCAACATATGCATGTTTTGCCCGGCATTGCCGGAATTGTTGTGAGATTATGCCAAAAGTACGGCATTGACAAAATACGCATGCCCGGTGAAAATATTTTTTGGAGCGGTGGATTTAAAGCAGGTATCGGCAGAAAAATAGGCCGTGACGGATTAAGTTTTTGTGCTGAACTTGCTAAAGGCAAGGCTGAAAATGCAGGCTTAAAATATCCAGAACACTTTTTCGGCATGCTTGCAGGCGGCAATTTAAATGAAGAACTTGTGCACAGCATATTGCTGAAACTGCCGGAAGGCACAAGCGAAATTATGACCCATCCTGGTGCAGACAGCACTGTACTTTCGCAAAAATTTACATGGGGTTATCATTGGCAGAACGAGCTTAATGCTTTTTTGTCAGTTGAAAATAAAAAAATAGTCAGGGAGCACGGAATAAAATTAATTAATTTTGGCGGGCTTTGATTATGAATAAAAAACTTTTACGCAGGATGCTGCTGGTTTTTGCAATCATCATTTTGATTTCAGCGGCAGTTATCTATTTTACATTTGATATAAGGGCGCTTCAGTATTTAACAATGTTTAAACCCTGGAGCATTGCTGCTGCCTTTGGCATTTTGGCTGTAGGGCTTATTTTTGACGGCCTGAGGCTGATGACACTGGCACGGGTAACCGATGAACGGCTTAGTGTTAAAGAAGTTATCAATGTAGTTTTAAGCAATTATTTCCTGGCAGTGCTTACGCCGGGAGCAAGCGGTGGGGCTATTGCGCAGATTATGTTCATGAAACGCGCCAATGTTCCTGTTGCAAAAGCAACGGTAATTGTATTTGTACGTACGATTATGTCGATAACTTTTTTAATTCTTTTAGTGCCGCTTGTTTTGTATAACGATGCTTTTTTGAGCGAGTGGATGCCGCCTGCGGTTATTGCCACCGTATCGGTAATTTTTATTTCCATTCCGGTAGCGGTAGTGCTTTTAATGCGCACCCGTTATCCTGAATTCTGGCTTGTAGCGCTGACAGGAAAGCTATCGCACGATTACCGGCGCAAATGCTTTAACAGTTATTACGAATTTAAAAAAGCATCGTTTATTATCGGCAATCATCCCTTTAAAGTGTTGCGTGCCTTTATAGAATCAGGCATAAGCCTGCTGGCTATTTATGCAACCGTGCCAATGTTTTTTTTAGGCATGAACATTCAGTTTGACTGGCTGCAAGTAATGGGGCGCATGGTGCTGTTAAACCTGGTTTTATATTTTTCGCCGACCCCGGGCGGCAGCGGCATTGCCGAAGCAGGATCTTTAGTATTGTTTACAGCAATGCTGCCGGAAGGCATGGTCGGCATTATGGCTGTTTTATGGCGCTTTACGGCAGAATATTTTCCGTTTTTGCTGGGCGCATTTGTTTCTATCCGTGCTTTCGGCGCCAATATTATGTCTGCCAATAATTTGAAAGAGAGAGATAATTGATGAAGTTGCTTGTTACCGGCGGCGCCGGGTTTATTGGTTCGCATCTTTTGGAGCATCTTGCAAAACAAAAAGAATATCAAACTGTGGTATTTGATAATCTTTCCACTGGTTCAGCTAAAAACGTCCCGCAGGGCATGAAGCTTTGTGTGGGCGATATTTGTGATTTACAGGCAGTTGATGAACTTTTTGCAGAAGAAAACTTTGATGCCGTTATCCACTTTGCAGCACAGACAATGGTTCCATATTCTTTAGAGCATCCGCAGGAAGATTGCCGCACTAATCTTATAGGGCTGCTTAATGTTTTGGAATCCTGCCGTAAATATAAAGTTAAAACTGTGGTATTTTCCTCAAGTGCTGCCGTTTACGGCGATAACCCAAATATTCCGCTTACGGAAGATTTGCCGCTTGTACCGACATCATGCTATGGCATTACCAAAATGACAAGCGAGCATTACCTGCGTATGTATCACGATTTATACGGCATAAACAGCATTGTGCTGCGTTTTGCCAATGTGTACGGCGAACGCCAGGGCGAAGGCGGGGAAGGCGGAGTTATAAGCATTTTCTGCAAACTGCTGGTGCAGGATAAACCTTTGACAGTTTTCGGCAACGGCGAGCAAACCCGCGACTTTGTATATGCAGGAGATATTGCCAAAGCTGCTGCGAAGGCATTAAATTTGCATGGCTTTAATATCATTAATATTTCAACAGGAAGGGAAACTTCCCTGAATACACTTTTGGGGGCCTTTAAAACTGCCTGCGGACATGATTTGACTGTAAACTATGCTCCTGAACGCAGCGGCGATATTTTCCGCTCTGTTTTAAGCAATGAGAAATTAAAAGCATTACTGGATTTTGTGCCGGAAATGGATATTGAGCATGGCATCCCCAAAACTTACAATGATTATTTAACACGCTGGAAGGAAGGTAATTGATGAAAAATTTAAACCTGCAAAGCCTGATTATTATTGCTGTTTTAGCTTTGATAACAATTATGTGGGGCATTGGCTCTGTACCGCTGTTTGACCCTGATGAGCCTGTATATGCGGAAACTGCGCGAGAGATGATTAAATATAGTGATTATTTATCGCCGCGCATTTTTGATAATTACTGGTATGACAAACCGCCAATGTATTACTGGCTTGTTGCCGCATCAATCGGTCTTTTTGGCGATGGTGAAGCTGCGGCAAGGTTTCCTGCAGCTTTAATGGCAGTTGCAACCACAGTTATGCTTTATTTTTCCGTAAGCAAAATTTTCAGTGAACGTGCCGGTTTCTGGTCATCAATTGTTTTAACAACCTGCGTGGAATTTTTCTATCTTGGCAAAGCAGCTGTTACCGATACAACACTGTTATTTTTTATGACGGCAGCGCTTTTATGTTACTTACATAAGTGGTATTGGGTTATGTATGTTGCCATGGCATTGGCAACTGTTACCAAAGGGCCTATCGGCATTGTTTTTCCCGGTGCCATCATCTTTTTGCACCTTTTGGCCACAGGCAACCTGCGTGAAATTTTAAAAATGCATGTTATCCGCGGGCTTGCAGTTTATTTTGCCATTGCTGCGCCATGGTATTATTTAATGTACCAGGTTCACGGCATGGAGTTCATTAATACCTTTTTAGGGTTTCATAATCTTACGCGCTTTACTACTCCGGAACATCCGGACCGCGTACTGTGGTGGTACTATCTGCCGGTAATTATTCTTGGCATGTTTCCATGGACTGGGCTGCTGGTACAGTCTGTCCGCGCTTCGATATCCGAAGCCAGCAGTGAAGATTTGGAAAAAATGTCCTTTTTCAATATCTGGTGGATTTTCGTACTGCTCTTTTTCAGCATTTCGCAAACTAAACTTGTATCATATATTTTACCGATGTTCCCCGCGCTTGCCATTATTATCGGCTGGAATATTGCGCGCCTTGAAAATCAGCGCGGCGAATCGCTGCTTTCATGGGTAATTGGCACAATCGTAATGTTTGGGCTGCTTGGCGCAGGCTGGTTTATCGGCGGGCGCGAATTGCCAGAAGCAGCACTTGAAGCAAGCGTTTTAAGCGGCATTACGGTTGTTATAGGGCTTGTAATATTGTGGTTCTTATGGCGTGAACGCGATGTAATTTTTGCCGGTTATTTGCATGCGGCAATGGGCTTTTTAACCATGCTGGTAGCGTTTTCGTTTATCCTGCCGCCTGTGGCAGACCGTTTCAGCGTAAAAACAATGGCTGCTGAATATATGGCAAGCTGTGATACAACAAAAACTGTTTATGTTGATAAATTTTTGCGTCCTGGCTTTATGTATTATACCGGCATTGCCGGCGAAGAAATGCTGCCCAAAACCGATGCGCTGCAAAAAGCAGTTACTGATGCAGCACCCAAATACATTGTTGTGCGCCGTTTGGAATACAAACGCCTTGAAAAACCGGAAGCAATTCAAAATATCAGAATCGTAAATGAAAAAGACGGCATCATGATTTTGGAAAAATATTAAAACGAGAGATGAATACTAATGCCCAAAGAGATATTGCTGTTTATTTTTGACGGATTTGCGGATTGGGAGCCTGCTTTTGCCTGTGCGGAAATTAATTTTTCAAATACCGGGTACATAGTAAAAACGGTTGCTTTTGATAAGAAGGCAAAAACATCAATGGCTGGCATACATGTTATACCGGATTATTCTGTTGATGAAGTTCCATCAGTTTTTGCTTTACTTCTGTTGCCAGGTGGTTACCCTTGGATGGAGCATAAAAATGATGCAGTACTTCCGCTTGTAAATTATGCAGTGCAAAATAAAGTTCCAGTTGCGGCAATTTGTAATGCTTGCAATTTTATGGCAGATAATGGTTTTCTTGATAATATCAGGCATACCGGCAATACTTTAGAATTTATGAAAGAACAGGCACCAAATTATAAAGGTGAAAAATTGTTTTGCAGGCAGCAGGCAATTTGTGATAATAACATTATTACAGCAAACGGTTCAGCCGCCTTGGAATTTGCCTGTGAAATTTTTAAACTATTGAAAATAAAAACCAAACAAGAAATTATTGAATGGTATACTGTAAATAAAAAAGGCTTGTTTCAATAATTATCATTTACGGCGGTTTTGAGAAATCAAGGCCGCCAATCTTTATTTTAAGGCGTTTTTATGGTATCATTAAAAGATAAAGCCTGAATGATTTTAAGGAGATTTTTGTGAAGATAAAAGGAGTTTTATTCGACCTTGACGGCACGCTTATTAATACAACGCCGCTGATTTTGCAATCATTCCGCCACACTTTTAAAGAATTTAATCTGCCTGTGCCTGCGGATGAAGAACTTGTGGCAGGTTTTGGTTTGCCGCTGCGTACTGCCGCCAAAGCATATATGCCGGATGAAATGGTAGAACCGTTTTGCAACGCTTACAGCAATTATCATCGTGAACATCACGATGAGTTAATACAGCCTTTTGAGGGCATTAACGAAGCCCTGGCTTTGCTTGCTGAACGCGGCATAAAAATGGGTGTTGTAACATCTAAAAAACGTCCTATGGCTTTGCGTGGATTAGCTTGTTACGGGCTTGATAAATTTATCAGTACAGTGGTTACCTGTCAGGATTGCGAAGAACATAAACCGCTGCCCGGTCCAAGCATTATGGCTCTTAATCAGCTTGGCCTGCAAGGATGTGAATGTATAGGAGTAGGCGACAGCCCTTTTGATTTGCAAAGCGCAAGGGGAGCAGGCTGCAAAACTGCAGCAGTGCGCTATACCAGCTTTGACTGGAATTATATTTTAAAAGAAGGCAAACCGGATTACGTTTT
>USHB01000045.1 GCA_900554395.1 uncultured Phascolarctobacterium sp. | reverse complement strand
ATTGTGGGCATACGATAAACAATGCTAATTTTTGCAGTTATTGTAGCCGTAAGATTGTTAATATCTGTGACTGCTGGGTGCTGAAAAGGTCTTTTAACTGCGGAATGGAGAGGTGCCCGGGTTTTAAACTGCTAACTAATGTAAAGTTACTCGCGGCCGAGGTTCATCAGGGTAAAAATTGTAGGTAAAACATTTTGCTCAAACCACTGAATAAGTACATAGCGACCAATTCCATGAACTTTTTCCATAATTTTGCCGGCTATTAATGCTGCTAATTGTGTTTTAGGCGATTCGACAATCAGGTCAGGAAAGGTTTCCTTTAATTGTTGTTTTTGATTATCATCAAGTTCGTCTAACATATCGACTATTTTATCGGCAGCTTCTAACCGAGTTGCAGTCCATGGATATGGTTCGCCGCAATTATAACAGTAGTGTGGTAGTACAATATCCTGTTCAATTATTTCATCATTATAGCCAGTGCATACCATTTGATGGTTTTGTATGTCATTAAAAGGGTCGTACTGATGCGCAAAATGATATTCCGGTACTTCTGCATGTAATGCTCCACGAATAGGTTTATTGCAATGCGTACAAGCTTGAATAACAGGTTCGCCGCAAATTGAACAAAATTGTTCGGACTGTTCCGGATGTGCGTTAGAATGAGCGTTGCGTATATGCCCGTTTTTACAAATCTGGGCATTTTGATAGTAATATTTTTCTGACATAAATAACACGTCCTTTCCTTGTTTAAATTATACCAAATAAAAAAGGTAGGTGAAACAAATGGCAAGAGGCAGCATTATGAGCCAGCTTTATGCGCTGCTATTGGAAAACCCAAAAATCAGCCGCAAGGAAGCGGCAGAGCAGCTTGGTGTAACAAGGGCTTTAATTGACACTTATTTTTGGCGCTTGTGCGATAAGGGCATTATTGAAATCAATACCGACCGCACAGTTAATGTGCTGAAAGCTATGAAGGATGTGGAAGTGCCGCAGACCTACAAGCAAGAGGTTTATAGAACCATGGTTGAGATTTACCTGGAAGATTTTAAAGTGCAGGAGCGCTTTATTGACCGTGTAGCGGTAGGCAGGGAAATCCGCCTGCTGTTGGAAAGGATGTGATTTTATGCAGCAGCGTATGAATGCAAAAGATTATGCTAAAGCGCGGGGCTTGCCGGTTGAAACAATCCGCAGATTGTGTCGAACCAATGTGTTGCGATATGTGCAGCGCGGCAAGGTTTACTTGGTGAATATTGCTTGTGCAGATGCGTATTTTGAAGCCGAGGAAACAAGGCAACAGCAAAAAGCACAGCGACGCACGCCAATTAAGCCAGTAAGGGCGCGACCTGCAAATTTTAAAGCACAGCTTGTTGATTTGCAGGCAGAGTTGATGGGAAGGAGGCTGTAAAAATGAAAAAAGCTTACATTATTGCAGGCATTGCGGTTATACTAACTGCTTTAATGATGGCATTCCCACCGCAGGCTGAACCGGCTAAAAGCACAATCAGCGTACCGGTAACTGTACAAACCGGGGATACCTTAAAGTCTATATGCCAGGAATTGGCTGACGCTTACGGTGACACCCGCGACTGGCGAGAAATCACCTACTACACAAAAAAACAAAACAACAAATGGGGAGCTATCCTTCCTGGCGACAAACTGATTGTGCCGCTGGAAGTGCCTGCCGAAAATGCGTTGGGAAGATAGCGACCACAGAACCTGCGCAGTATGTGAAAAGGTTTACGCAGTCAGCAGGTATTGCCGGCGAGTACCATATATCTGTCCGCACTGCGAAAAATATATGCCGAAGGGAGGGAAAAAGCGAAAACATGCGCACCGTAAATAAAAAGAGCCGTCAGCACGGCAATGCTGACAGCTCTGTAGGCGAATAGTTAGCCACCATTCGCCTGTATTATACCACAAAACGGAGGTATAGCAAATGGATAAAGAACCTGAAATCTATTTTTTCTGTGATGAAGTGCGTTACAGACTGGACGAATTAAAACGCAACATTGATTTTTTGGTAACCAGCCTTACAAGCAATCCGCAAACAAAATATCGCGATAAACGCGTTGCTGCACAGCTGGACCAAATCCAAAGCAAATGCTATAAACTTCATTCGCTGTGCTGTGATATTTCAGAGGAGGTAAATGGACCGTGTTAAGACTGTATGAATACGATGAAAAACTGGCAAATCTGTTAGCGTTAGACCTTGAGCGCGCTGTGGATACCGAAACCGGCGAGATTTTAACCGCCGAGGAAGTCAATAACTTGGTGATGGATCGCAACGCCAAAATCGAAGGCTGCATGTTGTTTTACCTGGAACGTGATGCCGAAGAAGCAGCGCTGGATGCGGAAATTAAAAAACTGACGGCGCGTAAAAAAGCTATTACTGCCAAGAAAAACTGGATTAAAGCCTATGTAGCCGCAAGCCTGAATGGCGAAAAATTTGAAACCCCGCGCGTTAAGGCCTATTATCGTAAATCTGAGATGGTCGCACTTGATGTACCTGTTGAAAAGTTGCCGGAAGAATACCTGCGCATTAAAGCAGAGCCGGATAAGACTTCCATCGGTGCGGCGCTGAAAAAGGGTATTGAAATTCCCGGTGCAAGCATTGTAGTAAAAAATAATTTAATCATCAAATAGGAGGTAAAAGCTATGGGCGTACCTGTACTAATCATAGGGTTTTCAGGTTGCGGCAAATCTGCCAGCTTGCGAAACTTTGAGCAAAGCGAAGTCGGCATTTTTAATGTGGCCAGCAAGCCGCTGCCTTTCCGCAAACAGCTGCCGCTTGTAAATAAAGCAACTTACGGCATTATTCAAGCCGGACTAAAAAAGAATAACCTGCGCTGCTATGTGATTGATGACAGCCAGTATTTAATGGCCTTCGAACAGGTTGCCAAGGCGAAGGAAGCAGGCTACGGAAAGTATACCGATATGGGCACGAATTTCATAAATTTAGTGCAATTCGTTATATTGAACACTTCGCCTGATACTATCGTTTATTTTCTGCACCACGCCGAGCAGACGGAATTGGGAAAAATCAAGGCCAAAACTGTTGGCAAGCTGATTGATAACTGGTTAACGCTGGAAGGCATGTTCAGTATTGTACTGCTTGCAGAAACAGACGGTAAGGAACATTGGTTTACTACACAGAGCGATGGTTATTCTACAGCAAAATCTCCGATGGATATGTTCCCGGAGAGAATTCCGAACGATTTAAAAGCTGTTGATACAGCAATTAGAGATTATTACAGTTTAGGAGGCAAAGCAGAAGATGAAAAATGTTAACTGGAAAGATGTAGAGGAAGCTAAGGATTTTACCCGTATTTGCGCCGGCGGTTATGTGTGCCGCGTTATTAAGGTCGAAGATGATCCGCAAAAGGAATACCTTAAAATTTACTGCGACCCGGTTGAAGGTGAATTTAAAAATTTTGGCAGTGACACCGAACTTCGCACCGGTCAGGACTGGAATTATATTAGATTTTTCCGCAGTTACAAATCCAAAGCGCTGAACTTCTTTAAATCATGGCTGATTGCGTTAGAAAAATCTAATCCCGGTAAATTTAGTGCCGATAATTTTGATGGCAACGAAAGCAAAATGGTTGGTTTGCAAGTTGGCCTTGTTATTGCTGATGAGGAATATCTTAAACAAGACGGCAGTAAAGGGTTGCGTACTTATGTATATAAAACTTTGACGCCGGAAGACATCAGAAAGAAAAACTTTAAAGTTCCGGATATGAAGCTGTTGCCGCCGGATGCTGCACAGATGCAGACATTTAATTGCAGCGCATCGGACTTAAAAGATGAGTGCCCGTTCTAATGAACTGACTTTTGCCGATATTGAGCCGTTTTTAGTTAAACCGAAAAGAAGGAAAGGTGGTCAAATCGAAGCAGGCTGTCCAGTCTGCGGAGATGACCACCACCTTTATATCAAAACAGAAAACGGTAAGCTACTTTGTTTTTGTCAAAAGTGCAACGCTAAAGGTACCGAGATTTTTAAGGCGTTCCGGCAGATGGGCGCAAAACCGGCGGAAAGGCCCGATCCGGAGCCGCCGAAAATCGTGGAGAATTACCGCCACGTTTATAAGAACCCGGACGGCAGTGTTGCATACTACAAGCAGCGAATTAAGTACAATAACGGCAAAAAGAAGTTTACCTTTTATTGGATAAATACAGAAACCGGCGAGAAAATCTACGCTAAGCCGGAAGGTTGCAATAATCTTTATAATCTTGACCTTTTGGCTGTGGCACTTAAAGAACATACCACGGATACTGTCTACATTGTGGAAGGCGAAAAGTGCGCAGATGCAATGGTGAAAAACGGCTTGCTTGCTACAACGGCCAACACCGGTGCGCAGAAAAATATTAAACTGTCGCCGATTGATAAGCAGATTTTAAGTGCTTTTGCTACACGCATTGTAATACCCGACAACGATGAAAAAGGCATGGACTATGCAGCGGCCTTTGCTGATGTAAAAATCCTGCCAATGACGGAATTTTGGGCTGACTGCCCGCCTAAGGGCGATGTGGCAGATTACTTTGCAGAAGGGTTGCCGGCGGAAGCTATTTTAAATTACAACTTCCCGGAGCCAATCAATTTTGACCGCGAATATTTTGAAAAGCTTGACCGCTGGCAGATGATTGATAACAGTCTTTTTGAAGCAATTTTTGCTATTAAAGAGCCGGCAGAGCGCGAACGCATTGTTGCTATGGCAAGCATCCGCGCCACAGCGCTAAGTATTAGCCGTGATTTTAACCGATGCTGGAAAGCCTTTTTATCTGCGCAGGCAGCAAAGGGAATTAAATCGGACAATATGACAAAATTCCCGGGCCAGTTATTTGCGCTGCGATGCGGAGAATGGAAAGCCGACGCCGAGGGTATAAAAAAGAACATGCGGCAAAGCAACGGCGATTACCACTATGAAACAGCAAGCCCGATACCGGTAATGCCAACGGAAGTGTTGGTTAATGTAGAGGACAACACGGAGCGTCTGCGCATAGCGCTTTATAAAGACGGAGCGTGGCGCAGCATAGTAGTACCACGCAGCCAAGTTGCCAGCAATAGCAAAATTATTGAGCTGGCAGATATGGGGTTTGAAGTAAACAGCGATAACAGCAAGTTACTTGTTAAATACCTTGCGGACGTTGTGGCACTAAACCAAGACATTTTGCCAAAAGTTAAATCAATCGGCCATCTCGGCTGGGCCGAAAAGGATTTTATACCATATACAGACGAGATAAAGCTGGACTGCGAGGAGCAGTATAAGTCACTTGTTAATGCCATTGCCAGCAAAGGCACATTGGATGAATGGACTGAATTTGTGCGGCCGCTGCGCAAAAACATTTACCTGCGGTTGATATTGGCGGCAAGTTTTGCCAGCCCGCTGATTGCTAAAGTTGGCGCGCTGCCATTTGTACTGCACTTATGGGGTGGAACCGGCAGCGGTAAAACTGTAGGCGCAATGGTGGCGGCATCAATTTGGGGTAACCCGCAGTTTGGCGCAATGGTGCGCACCATGAATATGACCATTAATAACATGATGGCAACGGCGGCGCTGCTGAAAAACATTCCGTTTTTCGGTGACGAATTGCAGACAATTAAAAGCCGGTACGAGAATTACGATACGTTGATAATGCGTGTGTGCGAGGGCGTGGACCGTGGGCGTATGACCAATACCACGCTGCAAAAACAAAGTACATGGCAGAATGCGTTTATTTTTACTGGCGAGGAACCATGTACACAGGCCGCTTCTGGTGGCGGTGTAAAAAACCGTGTTATCGAGATTGAGTGTGACCGCGTTGTAGTAGAAGACGGCAACTCCGTTGTAAATTATGTTAATAGCCACTATGGCTGTGCCGGACGGGAATTTATTGAAGCAATTAAGGATCGCAAGGAACTGCCGAAAGAATACCAGGCGATTTTTAAAACACTGCTTGAGATGTCAAACAGCACGGAAAAACAGGCAATGGCTATGGCGCTAATGTTGCTTGCCGATGCTGTTGCAACGCGGCACATTTTTAAAGACAACGATGTGCTGGATTTTGAAATGGTGTTGCCGTTTTTGAAAAGTGTTGCAGAAATTGATACTGCAGAACGTGCCTTTGCAATGATAACCGACATTATCGCCGAGAACAGCGATAAGTTTGAACAGACATATGACAAGGCGAGCAATTTGGCAACGTGGGGCAAACTTAATGCCGATGGCAGTGTGCTGGTAAATAAAACCGTACTGGAACGTGAGCTGGGCAAAGTTGGCTTTGATTTCACGGCAGTGAAAAAGAAGTGGGCAGCTAAAGGGTATTTGGTTGTAAATTCGCAGGGACGGTATTTCCATAGTACGACGGTTGCAGGAATGAAAGGCGTATTTATTAAGCTGAATACAGCCCTTTTAATTGAAAAATGATAGTTTGATAGTTTTATGATAGCGTGCGAAGCCGCATAAAAGCTAAGAAACTATCATATCTATCAAAACTATCATAAATAATAGCCTCGTATGGGAATTAATTCTTTTCACTTTTTATTCTATATATATTCAATATACCTTCTAAAAAAATGATAGAATGATAGTTTTTTCTTGCAAACGCAGGCAGAAAGCGGATTTTGGGATTTTTAGAAGGATAGTTTTAGGATAGTTAAACTACCATTTTACAAAAATCAGGAGGAAATTATGGATAATTACTTGGCTTTAAATATTAACAGCGATACTTTTAACGAATTGAAACAAGATTTTAATGAATTACTGCAAGACTTGTTAGAGAGAATGGAGCGCAATGAAATTGAAGATGCTGCACTGAACATTAAGGTTTCCATCAGTTTAACGGAAAGCTTTGTGCAGGACAACAAAGTAATTGTGCCAATGTTTACGCATAAAGTGGCAGCAAGTTATAAGGAAACACAAGAACGTGCAGGCGCTATAAACTTGCCGAATATGGCACTTGTTTACGATCCGAATTTATGTGAATACGTTATGCGGCCGGTCAAGGATATACAGGGCGATTTATTTGCCGACGGTGATGCAGAAACAACGGCGGAAACAGCCGATGCAGGGACGGTAACATTACCTATGGCGTTAGTGTATAATTGCAAATCTTGCGGCAATATTGATTGCCCGTCATATGGCAGCGACGACATGTGTGAATGTGACGCATGGCAGCCGAAAGAGTTGGGCGGCGGGCATGATGATTAAATTGCGGCCTTATCAGCAGCAACTTATTGATAATATTCGAGCGTCGATTAAATCAGGACACAAAAACGTCTGCGCTGTGCTGGGCTGCGGTGGTGGTAAATCAGTTATACAGGGCAATATCGCCCGCATGGCCACGGCGCAGAAAAATCATGTATTATTTTTGGTGCACCGTAAAGAATTATGCAGACAAATCGAACAGACCTTTATTGCCTGCGGCGTTGATTTGATGTACTGCGACATCGGCATGGTGCAGACGGTGTGCCGCAGGCTGGGTAAAATATCCGAGCCGCGGCTGATAATCACCGACGAGTGTCACCATTGCATGTCAACCAGTTACCGTAATATTTATGCTTATTATCCGCAGGCAACGCTTTTAGGTTTTACTGCTACGCCGGCGCGGATGAACGAGGGCGGGCTGGGCGCAGTATTTGATGATTTGATTATGTCGGTATCAACAAGCTGGTTAATTGAAAATCATTACCTTGCCCCGTACAAATATTACGGCGTGGAACTGGCAGACACCAGCAGGTTGCACACTAAAAACGGCGACTCCGATAAACGTGAGGTAGAAGCGCTGATGAACAAATCGGCAATCTTCGGCAGTGCGGTGGAAAACTGGCTGAAACTGGCGAACGGTAAAAAAACTATCGTTTATTGCAGTAGCATTGCAACCAGTGAAGCAACGGCAGAAGCCTTCCGTGCGGCGGGTATTGTGGCAGCACATCTTGATGGTACAACGCCGCAGAATATTCGTACTGCCACGGTGCAGGCGTTTAGGAACGGCGAAATTACCGTGCTGTGCAACGTGGATTTATTTGGCGAAGGATTTGACGTGCCAGACTGTGAAGCGGTGGTGCTGCTGCGGCCAACTAAAAGTCTGACGCTGCATATCCAGCAGTCAATGCGCAGTATGCGGTACAGCCCGGCAAAACCTGATAAGGTGGCACTGATACTTGACCACGTTGGCAACTTTACACGGCACGGGTTGCCGGATGATGAACGAGAATGGACGCTAGAAGCAAAGGAGAAAAAGAAAAAGCAGGAGATACTGGTTAAGCAGTGCCCGAATTGCTTTGCAGTTGTGAAAAACACAGCAAAGGAATGCCCAAGCTGTGGTTATGAATTTAAAGCGCAGGAACGTGCAGAACAGGAAGTCATTGAAGATGTTATATTGCAGGAAATATCACGCCGGCCGTATGACGATTACAAAAAGTGTAAAAACTTCTTGGAGCTTGACACGTTTCGCCGAGCGAAAAAATATAAATTTGCTTGGTCGCTGCACAAGGCAGTAGAGCTTAAAATACCGATACCGGATAAATATAAATGGATGGCATACAGAATGGGGCTGATAGCATGAATGAAATTGATTTAATGCACGGCGTTATGCTGGCGGCGTCGCAGGCCGGTAACATAATTTTTAGAACCAATGTCGGCAAAGTGCGTATGGCTGACGGCCGCTGGTTTGATACGGGTCTGCCGAAAGGCCACAGCGATTTGTACGGTTTCCGTCCGGACGGCAGGGTGTTCTATATCGAAACGAAAATGCATCCGCGTGTACCGACGCCGGAACAGGTTAAATTTTTACAGGCCGTGATAAACCGCGGTGGAATTGGCGGCGTGGCATACAGCGTGGAGGAAGCCATGGCAATTATAATGTGGCTGCCGGAAACGCAGGAGCAGGTAAAGGGGGAGCTTGATAAATGGGCTTTGAAGACTTCGGCGAAGTGATTACAGACCCTTACCGTGAGCTGTACCCAGAAGACAGCGAAAAATGGCTACGGTTATTGGCAGTTGCAAGCAACACCGACAGTGAATTTTACGCAGTGCTGTATTATCTGCGCGAAACTGGCACAATATTGCGGCGGCATCCGAAATTCCGTTGGAAACTGGTGCCGGTTGTCGGGCCTAATGGCTGGCAAAGTTATCAAGAATATCAGCGCGAGGCTGCACATTTAAAACCGTGGCAAGACAAGCTGGTTGAAATATTGGGAGAATTAAGATGACTAAAGATGAATTAAAGTATAAACTACGTAGCGCATGGGTTTTACAGCAACAAATAGATGCTTATAAAATAGAAATACAAAACCTGCGTGATAACGCTAACCGCATAACACCGGCGTATAGTATGGCTCCGGGCGGCGGTGGAAATGGGCAACGGATTGAAAATGCTATGGCAAGAATTGTAGATATGGAGAATATTATCAACGCCGATATGGAATTGCTGATGATAGCTTTAGGCGAAATCCGTCAGCTTATTGCGCTTGTTGATGACCCGGTTTTAAAGCTAATATTGCATAAACGTTACTTGTGTTATCAGAAATGGGAGCAAATAGCTGCCGATTTGAATTATACATGGGTTCATATGCATCGTTTACACGGTAAGGCATTAAGCACTATTCTTAAAAAGATGTTATAGAATGTTACTATAAATCTGTGATATAGTTATAATAGCAGA
>USHB01000044.1 GCA_900554395.1 uncultured Phascolarctobacterium sp. | reverse complement strand
CACGCCATTCAAGATCGCTTAAAATATTGTTCATTTTATTTTCAATATCAACGAACTCTTCACGGCTGATAATCATATCTTCAGGGTTGGCAACTTTAACGCCGCTTACCACATCCATCAGCGTACGGTCAGAATCTTCCTCATATATCGGCTTGTTAAGCGATACGTAAGAATTAAGAGGTATATGCTTCTGGCGCGTAGCCGTTTTTATGGCAGTGATAATCTGCCTTGTTACGCACAGTTCCGCAAAAGCGCGGAAACTGGACAGTTTGTCCCCTTTAAAATCGCGGATTGCTTTATAAAGGCCTATCATGCCTTCCTGGATGATGTCCTCGCGTTCCGCCCCGATTAAAAAATAACTTCTGGCTTTGGCGCGCACAAATTTACGGTATTTGTGCAACAGATATTCCTGCGCCAGCACATTATCTTCCTTGGCTTTTGCAACAACTTCCTCATCGGCCATGTTTTCAAAAGCGCTGTATGGATTTGTCGGTGTTTCTGCGCTCATCTGAACGCCCTCCGTTTTTTTCTTTCTGAAAGTTTATAAAAACTAACGTATAGTAATTATAAACAAAATTTGCTGCTCCGTCAAATCAGCGGCGGCGCAGCTTTTCAAAATGCGCGCGCACATGCTCATGCAGGCGCCCGCCCAGTTCATTGCGGCCAAGCCCGCCTGCCGTTGCATGAACTTTTTCTTCAATCTGTTTTTTTGCGCGCTGGTATTCTTCCCTAAACTCGCGTGCAGAAATGCGGTACGCGCCGCTGCCCAAAATATTTATCTGCTCGGCATAGTCGCTCGTAACAACAAAAACCTTATCGCCGTTTTTATTAAGTTCGTAAGTTTTGCGTTCAATCCACGAATCCGCAGTTTCGCCCTCATCGGTGTAAACCACAGTTACCGCGCCGTAATTTTCTTCTTCGGCACTGCCCTGCACTTCCTGCGCATCGAAAACAACGAGTCCGCTGAAGCCTTTAAAAACAACGTACTCCAAAATTTTTTCGCGCAGCAAATCACGGGCATGTTCAAGGTTATCCTTGCGCAGTTTGGCAAAATCTGCCCAGCTGTTTATTACATTGTATCCGTCAACAATAAGCCATTCACGCATTTTTCTCTGCCTCTAAGCCGCGCTGGCGCACAACTTCATACATCAAAACCGCACCTGCCGCAGCCGCGTTAAGCGAAGATACTCCGCCCTGCATAGGCAGGCTGACGATAATATCGCAGTGCTCTTTGACAAGCCTGCCAAGCCCTTTGCCTTCCGCGCCGATAACAAGCACCAGCGGACCGGTTAAATTGGCTTTGGTGTACTTTTCGCCGTCCATATCGGCACCGGCAACCCAAAAGCCCTGTTTTTTAAGTTCTTCAAGCTGCTGTACGATATTGCCTATTTGAATTACCGGCACATATTCCACAGCGCCTGCGGAAATTTTGGCAACTACCGCATTCAGCGGGCAGCTGCGGCGCTTGGGCAGCAATATGCCATGCACGCCGGCTGCATCTGCCGTGCGGATTAAAGCTCCAAGGTTCTGCGGGTCCTGCAATTCGTCAAGCAGCAACAAAAACGGTACTTCATTTTTTTCTGCTGCCTTTTTCAATGCATCATCCAAAGTTTTAAAAGCCACCGGAGCTGCATAGGCAACAACGCCCTGATGGCGTACGCCCTGGGCAAGTTTATCAAGTTTATCGCTTTTTACAAATTCCACCGCCACATTTCTTGCTTTAGCGGCAGAAATAATTTCCGTAACGCCTTTGGCACCGTCCTGCACCATTATTTTATTAAGCGCACGGCCGCTGCGCAAAGCCTCTGTTACGGGGTTTCTTCCGGCAATAAATTCTTCTTTCATCGCGTCACCATTACTGCTTTTTGGCAGCTTCCTTAGCTTTTAAAATTGCCGCAAGGCGTCCGCAGCTCATTGCACCTTCACGGCAAATGCCTTCACTCACGCAGGTCGGGCCTGCATTTTCAAAAATTACGGGCGCAACTTTTTTGCATTCAGCCAGCATATCTTCCGCCAGCGCGCGGATTTCCCACTGGGCGCGCATGCAGCAGCGCAGACTGAAAAAGTTCAGCAGCGAGCGGGCATTAAAAGTGCAGACAATTTTGGTTTCAGCGGCATTGGGCAGTACATAGCGCGCGTCTTCCGCAGGAATACCCATTTCCGTAAATTTATTATAAGTATCCTGCAATTTCTGCATCAGCGCCTCAAACTCAGCTTTGGCCTCAGGCCTTGCAGCGATTGTAGGAGGCATAATTACTTCAAAATTATGCTCTTTAACATAACGCTGCGACTGCTGAGAATAAGACGCAATGCGGTGGCGCACAAGCTGATGCGTCAATACGCGCGAAACGCCTTCAATGGCAAAAGTAAAGGTTACATGTTCCAAAGTGGAAAAATGCCCCATTGCAACAAGTTTGCGCACCAAAGCGGCAGCCTGTTCATCAGAAATTTTTTCTTCAAGCTGTGCTGCGCCGATAGGAGAATAGCAAAGACGTGCGCTCATGGCAACGGTTTTTTCCGGCTCCGGCGTATGCCTGAGTAATTTTACCTGCATTTTTTCACCTCATTTTTTCAAACCGTCAAGTATTATTGTAAAAGATTTATCCAAAAATTCTTCAAGCCGTTCATCTTCACCGCGCAGAAACAGCCAGCCAACCAATGCTTCAAATGCCGTGCTCATACGGTATTCATGCATGCTGGCGCTTTTGGGCACGGTAGATTTGGTATTGCGCCCGCGTTTTACAATTACAAGTTCTTCTTCCGTAAGCGTATCCGCAAGCTGCTCCAGCGCTTTGGCCTGATACACCGCCGATACAGCTTTGGAACTTAAATCATGTATAACGCGGATATGGCTTGATGCAGCCAGAAAGCGCAGGCGCACATACAACGAAAACACAACGTCGCCGATATACGCTAAAAGAACAGGGTTCAGACTGTCCGCTTCCGGTAAAGCAGTTCCGGCAGCCTGTAAGGCTGCCAGAGCATGTTGTTTTACTAATTTATACTGTTCAAACTTCACTGTTTTTTCCACCGTACGCCCTGCGGAGTATCTTCAAGCACAACGCCGAGGCCTGCCAAAGTATTGCGCAAAGCATCTGCCTGAGCATAGTTTTTAGCGGCGCGGGCTTCCTGGCGCATGTTGACAACAGCTTCTATCAGCTTATCTTCAAGGCCTGTTTCCTCTTTAGCTGCTGCCTGGTTATTGTTTTCAAGCACGCCGATAATGCCGCAGAACTCTGCAAACACATTCTGCATAATGGCAATCAGTTTCCCGTCCGGTTTTTCACCGCCGCCGGAAACATGCTGATGATAGATATTAATTTCCTTGCCCAGTTCAAACATAAAGCTGATGGCAAGGGCAGTATTAAAGTCATCGCGCATTGCTTCCATAAAGCCGCTGCGGATTTCTTCAACTTTGGCATAAAGCGGCTTGCTTGTTTCAGTCGGCCCGCCGCTAATCATCTGTGTCAGTGCTTTAAGGTTTTCCTGTGCATTTTTAAGGCGGTTCAGGCTGCGCTGCGCCTCTGTCAGACGCTCATCACTGAAATCAAGCGGGCTGCGGTAATGCGTGGAAACGATAAAGAAACGCAGGGTTTCGGCATCAAAATGAGCCAGAATATCGCTTACGGTAAAGAAATTGCCCAGAGATTTGGACATTTTTTCTTCATTTACGGTAATAAAACCGTTATGCAGCCAGTAACGCACAAACGGATGCACACCGGTGCAGCCTTCGGATTGTGCAATTTCGTTTTCATGGTGCGGGAAAATCAAATCGCTGCCGCCGCCATGGAAATCAAAACTTTCACCCAGATACTTCATGCTCATGGCAGAGCATTCAATGTGCCAGCCCGGACGTCCTTTGCCCCACGGGCTTTCCCAGTACGGTTCGCCGGGTTTTGCTGCTTTCCACAGCGCAAAATCAAACGGATTATGTTTTTTATCGTTAACGTCTACGCGCGCGCCTGCCATCATATCTTCCAGCTTGCGCCCGGAAAGTTCGCCGTAGCGGTCAAACTTTTCAACGCTGTAATAAACATCGCCGTCCATTTCGTAAGCATAGCCTTTATCAATAAGGGTCTGCACTACGTTAATAATTTCGGGCATATGCTCGGAAACGCGCGGGTAAATATGCGCGCGGCGAATATTGAGCATATCCATTTCCTTAAAGTAAACGTCGATATAACGTCCGCAAATATCGCTCCATTTTACGCCTTCTTTATTGGCTGCGTTAATGATTTTATCATCAACATCGGTAAAATTCTGTACATGCAGAACATCATAGCCTTCATGCTCCAAAAAACGGCGGATTACGTCCCATGTTACAAAGGGGCGGGCGTTGCCGATATGCGGATTATTATAAGGAGTTATGCCGCAGACATACATATAAGCCTTACCGGGATGCAGCGGCACAAATTCTTCTTTCTTTTTAGTGAGCGTATTATAAACCTTAATAGCCATGGTAACAGCTCCTTAGTATAACTTCACGCCAACCTTATCAAGGCTGTTTTTAATGCGGCTAACCGTACGGGCAAGACCAAAACGCGGAACCATTTCTGCAAGTTCCGGGCCATGCTGGTTGCCGGTAAGCGCTACGCGGATAGGCATAAACACGTTTTTGCCGCCCAGCTTGGTTTCTTTCTGAATAGCTTTAAAAGTTGCCTTCACGGAAGGGCCATCCAAAACTTCAAGTTTCGGCAGCTTGTCGAACAGCAGGCGGATAACCTGCGGTACGGTTTCTTCAAGCAATACGTTTTTAGCCTCATCGTTTTCAAAATCAAAATTATCGGTAAAGTACATGGCAACATCATCGGGAACCTGTGCTGCGTAAGATACATGCTGCTGCGCAGTGGCAACAACATCTTTCAGCCATTCCAGTTTATCGCCGAATTCCTCACCGTTGATAAAGCCTTTTTTAATCATATGCGGTTTAGCTGCTTCGTAAAATTCATCGCGGCTTAATTTGCGCATATAGTGCTGATTAATCCAGTTCAGTTTGTCAATGTCGAACACGGCAGGGTTCTTGGCAACATGGTCCATGCTGAACTCTTTTACAAGTTCGTCCATGCTGAAAATTTCCTGTTCGCTGTTAGGCGCCCAGCCCAAAAGCGCAAGGAAGTTGTCAATAGCTTCAGGCAGATAGCCAAGCTGACGGTACTGGTCAACAGAAGTTGCGCCGTGGCGTTTGGACATTTTGGTATGGTCTTTGCCCAGAATAAGGGAAATATGGCCGAAAGTCGGTTTTTCAAAGCCCAGCGCATCATAAATGAGGCACTGGCGCGGAGTGTTGGAAAGATGTTCTTCGGCACGGATAACATGGGTAATGTGCATTAAAGCATCATCAATAACAACAGCATAGTTGTAAGTAGGGATGCCGTCGGATTTAACGATTACAAAATCGCCGATGCCATTGGAATCAAACACTACATCGCCGCGCACCATATCGCGCACGAGGATTTGTTTATCTGCCGGCACTTTAAAGCGCACGGTCGGTTTTCTGCCTTCTGCTTTGTACGCTTCAACCTGCTCAGGAGTAAGGCTGCGGCATTTGCCCATGTAGCGGGGCATTTTGCCCTCTGCTATAAGCGCCTGGCGTTCTGCTTCCAGTTCTTCATCAGTGCAGTAGCAGTAATAAGCCTTGCCTTCGGCAAGCAGTTTTTCGGTATATTTTTTGTAAATTTCAAGGCGTTCGGTCTGACGGTAAGGGCCGTTTTCGCCGCCTACGTCAATGCCTTCGTCCCAATTCATGCCAAGCCATTTCAATGCGGCTTTGATATTTTCTTCCGATTCACGGCTGGAACGCTCAAGGTCGGTATCCTCAATGCGCAAAATCATTTTGCCGCCCATTTTGCGGGCAAACAGCCAGTTAAACAGTGCGCTGCGTGCGCCGCCGATATGGAAAGGCCCGGTAGGACTGGGCGCAAATCTTACTCTGACTTCATTAGACATTAAACTCATTCCTCCAAAAATTAAATCTTATATATTATAGCATAATCTGCTGATGCCGTCATTTTTTAATCAGGCTTACCGCAGCTTCGGCAGCAATGCCTTCGCCGCGCCCTGTAAAGCCAAGTTTTTCGGTTGTTGTTGCCTTTACGTTTACTGCATCCGCTTCCAAATTCATGGCGTTTGCCAGATTATCACGCATAGCGGGAATAAAACCGGCAAGTTTGGGGCGCTGGGCAATAATGGTTACATCGGCGTTGTTTACATGCCAACATCGTTCTTTTAAAAGTTTCAGCACATGCTCAAGCAGCTTCATACTGTCTGCACCTTTAAAACGCTCATCGGTATCGGGAAAATGTTTGCCTATATCCCCTAATCCCGCTGCGCCCAGAAGCGCGTCCATAAGTGCATGTACGGCAACATCGGCATCGCTGTGCCCATCAAGGCCAAGCTCATAAGGCACTTCAACGCCGCACAAAATAAGTTTGCGGTTTTCTGTAAGCCGGTGCACATCATAGCCTGTGCCGACTCTGAACTGCGGCATTTTTATTTCCGTCTGCATAACCATTCCCCTGTCTGCACAGATTTTTTCCGCCAAAAGCAAATCTTCTGGCGTGGTAATTTTAATATTTTCGTAACTTCCTTCGGCAACGGCAACCTTAACGCCCAAACGCTCCACCAGAGAAGCATCGTCCGTTACGGCAGCGCCTTGTAAATTTTCGCTGCTGTAAGCGCGCTGCAAAAGTTCTGCCTTAAAAATCTGCGGTGTCTGCACCGCCTGCAAGGTGCTGCGCTGCGGCGTGCTTTCCACATATCCGCCGCCGTCAATAACCTTAATGGTATTTTTTACCGGTACCGCCGCAATGGCTGCGCCTGTTTTCTGCGCCGCTTTTAATGTGCGCTCAAAAACTTCTTGGCCGGCAAAGGGGCGTGCGCCGTCATGTACGGCAATATAACCATCGCTGCCGGCAATAGCCAGTGCATTCTTTACGCTGTCAGTACGTTCGCTGCCGCCTGCCACTACGCTTGTCTGCAAGGCAGGAAAATATTCTTTATAATCACGCAACAGACTTTCCGTCATGGCAACTTCATCTGCGCCGACCGCAACTATTGTTTTTTCTGCAAGCCCGGTATCGCTGAGCATGCGCAGGCACTGCACCAAAAGCGGCAGCCCGCCCAAAACAGCAAAGGCTTTATTTTTGCCAAGCCCCAGCCGCTTGCCTGCACCGGCAGCGGCAACAATTACCGTTAGTTTATCCATTTTCATCACCTGTTAGCCAGTTTGGCAAAAACCATGCGTCCGGCACAGGTCTGCAATACGGAAGTTACTTCCGCATTAACGGTTGAGCCGATAAAGCGCCTGCCGTTATCGACAACAATCATGGTGCCGTCTTCAAAATAGGCAATAGCCTGTCCCTGCTCTTTGCCTTCGCGCAGCAAAAATATGCTGATTACTTCGCCCGGCACAACAACCTGTTTAACTGCATTGGCAAGGTCATTAATGTTCAGAACATCAATACCCTGGATTTCTGCCACTTTGTTTAAATTAAAATCATTGGTTACAATAATCCATTGTTTTTCCTGTGCCAGTCTGACAAGTTTGGCATCAACACCGTCAAGCTCCGGAAAATCAGTAGAATCAACAAGCAGGCGGTTTTCATCTTCCTGCTGCATTTCGTGCAGCAAATCAAGCCCGCGGCGCCCTTTACTGCGCTTTAAACTGTCAGATGAATCAGCAAGCGTCTGCAACTCCTGAATAACAAATTTAGGAACGACAATGCGCCCTTCCAGAAAGCCTGTTTTTAAAATATCGCCTATGCGGCCGTCGATAATAACGCTTGTATCAAGCACTTTGTTATCGCTGTAAAGGCGGTCGCTCTCAGCGGCATCCTTAACGGCTGCCGGTTTAACAGCGCCTTTCAGCGAAGGCAGGCTGCGGTCAAAAAAGCCTACAATATCCTGATGCTTGCGCAGCGCAACCTTGGCGCCAACCATAGAAAGCACAATACTGAAAATAAGCGGAATATATGGGCCTATAATAGGCAGATGCGAAAACGGTCCGCCTAAAAGGTTGGCCAGAACAAGGCCTACGGCAATACCGAAAGTTATAACCATAATATCACTTGTAGGAACACGCGAAAGCAGTATCGCAGTTTTTTCGGTCCAGCTTGTCATTTTTCTGATAATGACAGGCGCCAAGGCCATGCCCATGCTGCCAAACACAAAAATGCCTACACTGCTGGAAACAATGGTTGTTAACGCAATGCCAAAAAAGCCGTTGCCATAAAAATTATAATCAAAATAATCCGAAATATAGGGCAGTAAATATTCTGTTAGTATAAGTCCGGTTACAGCAAAGACAACGACAATTGTAATTCTCAGCACTCTGTTTAACATAGTCTCACCTCCTTTTGGGCATAAATGTAGATTATGTTTATTGTACTACAAATCTACCTGCAAAAACAGTATAAAAAATAAAAAAACACCGATTTTCACCGGTGTTTTTATTCAAAAAACTTATCAAGCCATTTTTCGGCATCTTCCTGGCTTTCATTGCACACCAGCATCATTTCGCTGACCAGAATCTGCCTTGCGGTTCCCAAAAGACGCCTTTCTCCGGTTGAGAGTTTCTTTTCATTTTCCTGCGACTGCAAAACATGTATTACTTCGGCAACTTCCAGTACATTGCCGCTTTTCATTTTGTCAAGATACATATTAAAGCGCCTGTTCCATGTTACGCCGCGCAAATTAACTTCCACAGGATGGCGCAGGGCTTCTTCAATGCCGTGAATCTGCTCTTTATCAATAATATGGCGCAGTCCGACACGTTCCACATTTTTTACAGGAACCATTACGCGCATGTCTGTAAGCAGCATCATCATGACAAGATAATCCACCGTTTCACCGGCAAGTTCATGCTGCTCAATAGCCTGCACCGTTCCCGCACCATGCATCGGATATACAATTTTATCTCCTACGGCAAACATTGGCGCTCCTCCTTGAACAAAATGCTGGTTTTTACTCTAATACTCTTTTATTGTAGCACCAAGCCGTAAAATTGTCAAAATTTATTTATTTTATCACAGTAACTAATATGTGTCAATCTGCCAAATGGCATAAATACAATAAAAAAACGGGCGTAAACCGCCCGTTTCAGCCAAAAATTGCGTTCAGTGCTTCTTCAAGCGTTGCTGCCTGAATAATGCCCTGCGTTTTTTGTTCTAAATTCAATTTGCCTTTAGGCACCACAAATTTTGTAAAGCCCAGATTTGCAGCATCACGCATCCGCCAGGCGCTCCAATCGATTCAGAAAGACGACGCGCCCGAACAGCTGGCCGATTTCTTCGCAGAAATCAACGCGGCGTATTTCGCCGGTAAGGCCAACTTCGCCCACCGCCAGCACGCCATGCGGCACCGGTTTGTTGCGGTAGCTCGATACCAATGCCGCCGCTGCCGCCAAATCTGCCGAAGGTTCTGTTATTTTCATGCCGCCAACTACATTCAGGTAAGCATCAAAATTGCCAAAATCCATCCCTAGGCGGCGTTCTAAAATAGCAAGCAGCATATTTACGCGGTTGTAATCAAAACCAACTGCGGTACGCCGCGGCATGCCGTAAGGCGTTTTGGCAACCAGCGCCTGCACCTCTACCATTATCGGGCGATTGCCTTCAAGACAGGCGCATACTACGCTGCCCGGCGCATTTTCGGCACGGTTTTCCAAAAAAAGCCCTGCCGGGTTGGC
>USHB01000043.1 GCA_900554395.1 uncultured Phascolarctobacterium sp. | reverse complement strand
TTTCCGCCTTGAGCAGCATATCGCCGGTATCCATGCCGATATTCATTTGCATAATGGTTACGCCGCTTTCGGTTTCACCATTTAAAATTGCATAATGAATCGGCGCCGCGCCACGGTATTTAGGCAGCAGTGAAGCATGCACGTTAATGCAGCCGTATTTCGGCATTTCCAAAATTTCTTTCGGCAAAAACTGCCCAAAAGCTGCAACAACAATTAAATCAGGCGCAAGGCTGCGCAGAAGTTCTATTACTTCCGGCGCTTTTACACGCTGAGGCTGGTAAACTTCAAAACCACGTTCCAATGCGTATTCCTTCACAGGCGTCATCAGCATTTTCTGCCCGCGTCCTTTGGGTCTGTCCGGCTGCGTAAATACGCCTGCAATTTCATCTGTGCCGCGCTCTGCCAATGCTTTAAGGCTGGCAACGGCAAAATCGGGAGTTCCCATAAATACTATGCGCATAGTGTTACTCTCCATCAGTTTCTTTAGGCATCAGCACTTTGGCCTTATCTATAAACAGCACGCCGTCCAAATGGTCAAGCTCATGCTGAATGCATACTGCCAGAAGCCCGTCTGCCTTAATTAACATTTTGTGCCCTTTGCGGTCATAATATTCGCAATGCACAATTTCGGCGCGTTCAACTTCGCCGTCATAATCAGGAACAGACAGGCAGCCTTCCGGCCCTACTGCCGCGCCTTCGCTGTAAGTTATTACAGGGTTGATAAGTTCAATCAGCCCTTCGCCGACATCAATAACAACAATGCGTTTGGATACGCCGATTTGCGGTGCGGCAAGCCCGACACCGTTAGCGGCATACATTGTTTCAGCCATATCATTTAACAGGCGTAAAGTTTTTTTATCCATGCGTTCAACCGGCTGCGCTTTCTGGCGCAAAATCGGGTCGCCCGCAATTAGTATTTTTAATTTGCTCACGGTAAGCCTCCTAAAATTCTCTTTCCAAATAAATATTATATCATAAACAGGCAGTTAACGGCAATTTTACAGCACGTTAAACGGGTCTGCATCAAAATAAACATTTTTCATATCGCGGTACGGAGATTGCCACAACGCCTGCTTAAAAACATTAATCTCCGCACTTTTTACAAGCACGTTCACGCGGTACAAATCACGCACTTTACCTATAATACCTGCAAACGGCCCATAAACTTCGCTGCCATTTTTTTCTGCGGCGACGCCTTGTAAAAAAGCCGCAATTTCCTGCGCCGTTCCGTTTGCGCGTTTCTCAATCTTATCCCATACGGTTATTTTTAAAAATGCCGCATACGGCGGATAATTAAGTTCACGGCGGCGCTCAAGTTCTTCGCGCGCAAAGGTATCATAATCCTGAGCGGCTGCAAGCTGCACGGTTCTGTTTTCTGCATCATACACCTGCAAAACAACGTTCCCGGGTTTATCGCCGCGACCGGCGCGCCCGGCAGCCTGCGTCAAAAGCGAAAACGCGCGTTCCAAAGCACGGAAATCAGGCATGTTAAGCGCAGAATCTGCCGATAATACACCGACAAGCGTAACATTGGGAATATCATGCCCTTTGGCAACCATTTGCGTACCGATAAGCACGTTATATTTGCCGCTGGCAAAATCACTCAATATTTCTTTGTGCGCAAATTTGCGCAAGGTGCTGTCTTGGTCCATGCGCAAAACTTTTATTTCCGGCAGCGCCGCAATTTGCGCTTCTGCTTTTTGCGTGCCGGTACCAAAAAATTTAATGCGCCTGCTGTGGCATTTGGGGCATTCTTCCGGTACCGGCATAGTGTTGCCGCAATAATGGCAGCGCATTGTTTTGCCGGCTTCGTGATAAACCAGTGCTACTGCGCAGTGCGGACAGGTAATTGTTTCACCGCAGTCACGGCACATTACAAAGGTAGAATACCCGCGGCGGTTAAGCAGCACTATTGCCTGCCCGCCCGCTGCTGCCGTGCGTACAAGTTCCTGCTGCAAAGTGCGGGATAAAACCGAAAAATTCTTTTCCTGCAATTCCCTGCGCATGTCAACAATCTGCACTTCAGGCAAAGGCTGTCCATTAGGGCGGCCGGTAAGGCGCAAATGCGTATAATTTCCGCAAACCGCATTATAATAACTTTCTATTGCAGGAGTAGCGCTGCCCAAAACAACCGGCACACCAAAATATGCCGCCCTGTGCAGAGCAACTTCCCTTGCATGATAGCACGGGCGTTCTTCCTGTTTATAGCTTTGGTCATGCTCCTCGTCAATAATAACAAGCCCAAGGTTGGCAAACGGCGCAAACACGGCGGAACGCACGCCTATTAATATCTGCGCCTCGCCGGTGCGGATTTTGTAGAATACATCGGCACGCTCGCTTGCGGAAAGTTTGCTGTGTACAACGGCAATAATTCCTTTAAACCAGTTCTGAAAACGTTTTACTATCTGTGCCGTCAGGGCAATTTCCGGCACAAGCACCAGCACCTGGCGGCCTTCTGCCAATGCGACTGCCGTAAGGTTTAAATAAACTTCGGTTTTTCCGCTGCCGGTTACACCATGCAATAAAAAAGTCTGCTGCTGTTTTTGGCAGATAGCTTTGCTTACAGCGTTAACGGCATTTTGCTGTTCATCAGTTAAGTTAAAACTCTGGCGCACGCCGCCTGCATTGGCATAGCTGTTGCGCAAAACACGCTGCTCGCTGCGGCTGCACCAGCCTTTTTGCACCAACGCACGCAAAACCTGTGCGCTTATGCCTTCCGCTTCTAATTCTTTGGCATTTAATTCACGCCCTGCTGCGGATAAAATTTGCAGCGCTACCATTTGTACTTTAGCACGGTTACTGCCTGTTTCCAAAGCCTGCCTGCCACCTTCCGTAATGGCATAGCATGCCTGCGTTTTTTCTTTTAAACGGTTTTCCAGTTCGTAATACAGCAGCCTGCCGTTATCATCATATACGGCATGGCGTTTTATGCTGCTTTTTCCCGGTATAAAAAGGCGCATTGCTTCTGCCAACGGGCACATATAATAATTTGCCAGCCATTGAGCAGCTTCAAGCATTTCTTCATCAAACCATGGTTCTTTGCCAATAACAGCCTGCACTTCTTTGTAGTTTTCAGGGTTCGGCAAATCTGTACCTGCTTCGCCTACAACAAACCCCTCTGTGGTCTGGCGCGCAAACGGCACAATTACGCGCCAGCCAGCACCTATATAATCAAACTGCGGCGGCAAGGCGTAAGTAAACTGCCTGAACAAATTTTTAACCGGTAAATTTATAGCAACATTAATATATCTCATAGTAAACTCCAAACATAACTTTACTTATTTATTTTACCATAATGCCGCAAATAGTTTAAATAAAAACTGCACCGCAGTGCCGATAAATCAGCAAAGCAGTGCAGTTAAAAATACATATTAAATTTTACAAACCTGCCTGTTGGCGCAGGGTTTCTGCTTTATCTGTGTGTTCCCACGGAAGGTCCACATCCGTGCGGCCAAAGTGACCGTAAGCAGCGGTTTGTTTATAAATCGGGCGCAGCAAATCCAGCGTTTTAATAATACCGGACGGGCTGAGCGAGAAATTCTTTTTAATAAGTTCGGCAATTTTATCATCATCAATTTTGCCGGTGCCAAAGGTATCTACCAAAATAGAAACAGGCTGTGCTACGCCGATAGCATAAGCAAGCTGAATTTCGCATTTATCAGCAAGGCCTGCGGCAACAACGTTTTTGGCAACGTAACGTGCTGCATAAGCTGCACTGCGGTCAACCTTTGTGGGGTCTTTACCGGAGAAAGCGCCGCCGCCATGGCGTGCCATGCCGCCGTAAGTATCGACGATAATTTTACGTCCGGTAAGGCCACTGTCGCCCTGAGGTCCGCCAATAACAAAACGTCCGGTTGGGTTAATATAGTATTTGGTTTCGCCGTCAAGCATTTCTGCCGGCACAACCGGTTTAATAACCTGTTCCATAATATCTTTGCGGATTTGTTCAAGGGTAATTTCCGGAGCATGCTGGGTGGAAATTACGATAGTATCAATGCGTACCGGTTTGCCGTCGTCATATTCAACGGTCACCTGTGTTTTGCCGTCCGGACGCAGATACGGCAGCACGCCGTTTTTGCGTACTTCTGCCAGGCGGCGGGAAAGTTTATGCGCCAAAGATACAGGCAGCGGCATATATTCCGGGGTTTCGTTAGTAGCATAACCGAACATCATGCCCTGGTCACCGGCGCCTACTTCGTTCTCGTCAGCTTTGCCTTCTTTGGCTTCCAAAGATTTATCAACGCCCATAGCAATATCGGCAGACTGTTCGTCAATAGAAATCAATACGCCGCAGGTATTGCCGTCAAAGCCATATTTTGCACGGTCATAACCAATGTTGATTACGGTTTCGCGTGCAATTTTAGGAATATCAACATAGCAGTTTGTGGAAATTTCGCCAACTACATGAATTTGCCCTGTTGCCACAACGGTTTCACAGGCAACGCGGCCATGCGGGTCTTCAGCCAGAATGGCATCCAGCACAGCATCGGAAATCTGGTCGGCAATTTTATCGGGATGCCCTTCCGTAACAGACTCGGAAGTAAATAATTTTCTCATTCTGTTCCTCCTTAGGTAAATAAAAAAGCGCTCTCAATGAGAGCGCCGCTGTTTAATAATGGCATTCTCATCTCTCGATTATCTCGCAGGACTTAGCACCGTTTGCCAAAAGGCATGGTTGCTGCGGTTTCATTGGGCCAATCCCTCCACCAGCTCTTGATGAGTAATTATTGTTAAATTACTATGCTATTATATCTAATTTATGTAAAAAAAGCAACATTTATTTCTTTAAACGCAAAACTGTGTTCAGAAGTTCTTCGGCCACATCATGTTTGCTCATTTGCGGCAGTTCGTTAATGCTGCCATCCGGGAAAATGAGTTTTACAATATTTGTTTCCGAACCGAAGCCTGCGCCCTGCATGGTAACGTCATTAGCAACAATCATATCCAGATTTTTCTTGGTTACTTTTTCTTTGGCGTTGGCAATAAGGTTCTGCGTTTCGGCGGCAAAGCCTACCAAAAACTGTTTGGTTTTGCGCTCACCCAGTAATTTTAAAATATCCGGGTTTTTATCCATTACAACCGTTAAAGCATCATCGGTTTTCTTTTTAATTTTCTGGTCTGCAACATCATGCGGACGGTAATCTGCCACAGCGGCTGCTTTAATGACTATATCGCAGTCATCGTAAACAGCAAGGCAGGCATCCATCATTTGTCTGGTTGTCTCTACGCTAACAAATTTTACATTAGGAGGCGGTACAAGCGCGCTCGGCCCGCTTACAAGCGTAACTTCCGCGCCGCGTTCTGCCGCTTCCTGAGCAATGGAATACCCCATTTTGCCGCTGCTGCGGTTGCCTACATAACGCACAGGGTCAATAGGTTCACGCGTACCGGCTGCCGTTACCAGCACTTTTAGCCCGCGCATATCACCTTCCGTTTTGGCAAAATAGTCTTTTACAAAGTTAACTATATCCAAAGGTTCCGGCAATCTGCCCGCACCGACAGCGCCGCACGCCAAAACTCCGCTGGCAGGCGGCATTACAACAATTCCGCGGCTTTGCAGCCTGGCAATGTTTTCCTGGGTAGCAGGGTTTTCATACATATGCGTATTCATGGCCGGGCATACAATAACAGGGCTGTGCGCTGCCAAAAGCGTTGTAGAAAGTAAATCATCGGCAATGCCATAAGCCATTTTGGCAATAATATTTGCGGTTGCCGGCACAACCATAAACAAATCTGCCCAGTCGGCAAGGGCAATATGTTCAACGTTAAATTCCTGGTTGGCGTTCCACATGGAAACCGCCACCTGGTTGCCGCTGATTTCCTTAAAAGTAAGCGGCGTTACAAACTGCTGGGCGTGCTCCGTCATTACAACGCGCACCTGCGCCCCCTGTTTGCGCAGTTTGCTTACCAAATCAACAGCTTTATATACGGCGATGCCGCCGGTAACTCCCAAAACAATTTTTTTACCTTTTAACAAGGTGGGTGCCTCCCTTATTTGGCTTTATTGCGCTCATAAGTAATGGTATCGTTGGCAATTTCCCTTAAAGCCATGCTTACTTCTTTTTCGGGCAGGTTCTGTCCCGGAACGGTCAGTTCGCGTGCGCGTTTGGCTGCGAGCATAGCCAAAGTGTATTTGCTGTCAACTTTTTCTGTTAAATAGTCGATGGAAGGGTCTACCATTGTCATAAAAAATCACTCCTCTTTTTTGCACTGGCAAATTTCATCAATAATAAAGTAAGTACGCGCAGCACGGTAACGTTCAGCTTCCATAACCGTCAGTACCTTTTGCGTCGCCTTTTCGGCAATATCATTAACTATAATATAGTCATATTCACTGGCATAGGCAAGTTCGCCCGTGGCAGAAGCAAGGCGTTTTTTGATAACTTCCTCGCTGTCGGTTCCGCGTTTGTAAATGCGTGATGACAGTTCATCAAGAGACGGCGGCACAATAAACACAAACACACCGTCCGGAAACCGCTTTTTAATCTGCAACGCGCCCTGAATATCAATTTCCAAAATTACATCTTTGCCTTGATGCAGAAGTTCCATAACATAATCGCGCGGCGTGCCGTAATAGTTACCGTAAACTTCAGCATATTCCAAAAGCCCGCCCTCAGCAATCATAGCTTTAACTTCTTCAACAGTTTTAAAAAAATAATTAACGCCGTCAACTTCGCCCTCGCGCGGTGCGCGGGTAGTAACAGACACCGAATAGCCTATATCCGGCAGCCTGTCGCGCAGCATCTGGCAGATTGTACCTTTACCGGCGCCGGACGGCCCGGACAAAACCAGCAGTAATCCTTTTGGTTTCAAATTAAGCCCTCCCCTGCTTTGCCGTTATTCCTCGTCTTCGTCATCAGTCTGGACAAGCCTGTTGGCAACTGTTTCCGGCTGTACGGCCGATAAAATAATGTGGCCGCTGTCAGTTACAATTACTGCGCGTGTCCTGCGTCCGTAAGTTGCATCAATCAAAGTCCCGTTATCGCGCGCTTCCTGGATAATTCTCTTTATCGGCGCGGATTCCGGGCTGATAATAGAAATAATTCTGTTTGCTGCAACAATGTTGCCAAAGCCTATATTGATAAGCCTAATGTCCATGTAACAACCTCCTTTTATTCGATATTCTGTATCTGTTCCCTGATTTTTTCAATTTCCGCCTTAATGTCAACCACAAGCTGGGCTATTGTATAATCATTGGCTTTTGATGCAATGGTGTTCGCTTCGCGGTTAAACTCCTGCACCAAAAAATCAAGTTTGCGCCCTACTGGCTGGTTAAGGTTAATAATTTCCCTGAACTGCTTAATATGGCTCTTTAAACGGACGATTTCTTCCGTAATGCTGGTGCGGTCTGCAAAAATGGCAACTTCCTGCAAAAGCCTTTCCGGTTCAATTGTCTGATTATATTTTTCCAGAAGGTCATTAATGCGCTCGCTCAAACGCTCCTGGTATTCTTCTACCACTTGCGGAGAACGTGTTTCAATCTGCAAAAGTTTTTCTTCAATTAAATCAGCGCGTTTAATAAAATCGCCGTAAATATTGCCGCCTTCCGTTTCGCGCATTGCAACCAAATTGCCGATTGCCTGATTTAAAGCAATTTCAAGCTGCGGCCAGATGGTTTCAACATCAAAAAAGCCTTCTTTTACGCTGATAACTTCCGGGCAGCGTGCCAGATAAAGCACTTCTGACTGTCCTGCCAGTTTGCAGTCCGCAACGCCGGCAGCTTCGGCAACTTCCTGCAAAGCGTTATGGTAAGCAGCCGCCAGAGATTTATCTACTTTAATAGTGCAAAGTCCGTCGTTTACATAATCGGCGGTTATAAAAACATCTATGCGTCCACGGTTAATACTGCGCAAAATCGTTTTGCGTATCCTGTCTTCCAGGGGATTCAAAAAGCGCGGCAAACGGATAGCAACCTCGTTGTAACGGTGGTTAACCGTTTTCATTTCTATCGTCGCCGAAAACTTTTCGTCCTCATATTCGCCGCGGCCGAAACCAGTCATACTTTTTAACAAAATAAACCCTCCTGCCGCATTTCTAAATTGATAAATATGTTGTATACTTATTCTTGAAAATATATTATACCTTATTCTGCGTGCAAGCGCAAACGAAAAACGTAAATTTTAAAAGCAAAAAGGAGAATTTCCATGAATTTGGAAGGTATAAGCATAAATGTGCTGACAGAAGAATTGCAGCAGCGCCTTTTGGGAGGGAAAATTTATAAAATTTTCATGCCCAACAAAAATTGCCTGCTACTGCTTGTAAAAACAGAAAATGCCGTAATTTCTTTGGCAGCCGATTTTTCCGGCGGCTCGCCCTATTTATACATGCCGGAAAAAACTCCGGAACGTCCCGATACACCGCCTGCTTTCTGCATGCTGCTGCGCAAACATCTTGAAGAAGGGCGCATTACCAAAATTGAACAAAGCGGTCTTGACCGAGTTATTATAATGGAAATTTCCGGCATCGGCAGCGCGCGGCAAATTATAAGCAAGCAGCTTATTTTTGAACTGACCGGAAAAAACGCCAACATTATTTTTACAGGCGAAGGCATTATTTTAGACAGCCTGAAACATGTAAACAAAGCACAAAGCAGTTACCGGCAAATTTTGCCCGGTTTGCCCTACATTGCCCCGCCGCCGCAGAATGGGCTTAATATTTTAAGCGCCGCTCCCGCGGATATAGTAAAAACAGCGCAGACATTTCCAGCATCACCGCAAAAAGCACTTATTGCCGCCACAACCGGCATAGGACAATATACGGCAGGCCAGCTTTTAAAAGCAGCCGGTATTAAAAGCGATGGATTTAATGAAGAAAACAGTGCTGCACTTATAGATGCCATTGCCAACTTGCAGGAAAATGTAAAACTTGTAAAAAGCAGCAAGGCAACAGTATTTGCCATTGTTACGCGTACCAACAACGTTAAAACGGTGCTGCCCTTTAAACCTGTTCAGCTTTCCGAAGGTGAAACTGTAAAAGAATTCAGCAATTTAAACAACGCCATTATTTTTGCCCAAAGCCTTGCGCCCGTCCAGCTGCCTGAACAGGAAATTTTAACCAAAACGGTAAGCAGCGAGACCGATAAACTTATCAAAAAAGCCGCCGTGCTTAAAGAAGAACTTGCTGCGGCAGAAGATGCCGAGCAGCAGCGCATCATTGCCGATACTTTAATGGCCAATTTATACCGTATAAGTAAAGGCAGCAGCGAATGTACAGTAGAAAACATTTATGACGGCACTTTACTGACCATTGCTTTGGCACCGGATTTAACTCCCAGCGAAAATGCGCAGAAATACTATAAACGCTATAACAAACTAAAACGCGCACAAACAGAAATTAAAGAACAGCTTAAACTTACGGAAGAAGCGCTTGAGTATCTCGGCAGCATTGATGTAGCACTGAAACTTGTACAAACACGTGCCGAAGTTGCAGAAATTAAATCAGAACTTGCCGCAGCGGGTTTTATCACCGTAAAAGCCGCAAAAAATAAAATGCCGCAGGCAAAATCTGTGCCAACAGTAATTAAACTTTCGGAAGATACAACATTGTATATCGGAAAGAACAACAAACAAAACGATTACGTTACTTTTTCTGTCGGCAGCGGCAGCGATTTATGGTTTCATACCAAAAATATTCCCGGTTCGCACGTTATTTTAAAAACTACACTGCCCCAGCCGCAAGCAGACGACATACAAACTGCAGCAAATC